>JAHHRO010000047.1 GCA_020025755.1 Butyricicoccus sp.
GAAGCCGCTTCTTTTCAAACTTTTCACTTGGTTTCGCTTTCCTTACGGTCAGCTTTTCTATAATACCATGTTCATATTTACTTGTCAACACCTTTTCTCATTTTTTATAAACTTTCTTTCTCCCAATTTCCTCTGTATTTTCTTAACACACTCCCCATTCTATAGTATACTTATGATAGCGAGGTGATGGTTTTGTACGCATCTAAACAAAATATCTGTTTCAAGCCCAATCCACAGCGACGGTATCTCTTTTTAGACGAATTACGCGGATTTTCTTTACTCAGTATGATCTTATATCATCTTTGCTGGAATCTGGACAACCTCATGCAGATTGAACTTACATGGTATGATACACTCGGGGCACGGATCTGGCAGTTTTCTATATGTGGTGTTTTCCTGCTTCTGTCCGGTCTTTGTATCCATTTCACGCGACATTTGCTTCGTCATACACTGATATTAGCCGGCTGTGCACTTCTGATTACCCTTGTTACTTGGTTCACCGGCTCACAGACGCTGGTTGTATTTGGGATCCTGCACTGTATGACGCTTTGTTTTCTCTGTTATTTCCTGCTGCGCCCCATTCTTTCTCGTATCTCCCCCATCTTCGGGCTGTTTCTTTGTCTCTTTCTGTTCTGCTTTACTTATCAGATCCCCTATCACTATCTTGGATTTGGCCCAATACGCCTTGACCTACCAAATGAATGGTATACCTCTTATTGGCTTTCTCTCATCGGTCTCCTCTCTCCTGATTTCTATTCATCAGATTACTTCCCTCTTTTTCCAAACCTGTTTTTATTCCTTGCAGGCTATTTCCTCGGGTTCTTTTCCCTGCCCGAATGGATGCGCAGATCTCATTGCCGCCCACTCGCATGGTTGGGACAGCATAGTCTGTTTATCTATTTGATCCATCAGCCCATCCTGTATCTATGTATGCTCCCCTTTTTCCCCTGACATCACGTTCTTGTGAATCAAACCCCAACTCATCTTGAAATTCCACTGTAAAATTTACATATTCCTGCCTTTTTCTCATAAACTGTAACACAAATGTCTCTTTACAGTGCTTGCCATGTGTGATATCATAATAACACACCACACGAAAGGAGTCTTGTCATGGCAATTCAAAAAGGGATCAAGCAGGTCACTTCCAATAAAAAAGCGTGGCACGACTACTTTGTCGATGAGAAGTTCGAGGCAGGCATCGAGCTTGTTGGAACAGAAGTCAAGTCGATCCGACTGGGTCAGGTGAATCTCAAGGACGCATATTGTTCTTTCAAGGATGGTGAGCTTTTTGTTGTGGGTATGCATATCAGCCCATACGAAAAGGGCAACATCTTTAATAAAGATCCCATGCGCCGTCGTCGTCTTCTGATGCACAAAAAAGAGATCCTTTCCCTGTTCGGAAAAACCAAGCAGGACGGATATACTCTCATTCCCTTGAGTGTATACTTCCGCAATTCTCGCGTAAAGATCGAAATTGGTCTCTGCCGCGGCAAAAAGCTCCACGACAAGCGCGACAGCATCGCAAAACGCGATGCAAACCGCGAGATCGACCGTGTGATGAAAAGCAGAAACCGGTAAACACCGTTCTGTCAGCCGATACGGGGACGTAAAGGCTTCGACGGGGGTGCTGAAGCCGGGATAGCGGGCGGCAGTGAGGACGCTGCCTTAAAAGCCTCAACTTTGTTTATAAATTAAACAACAACAATACTACTCTTTTGGCTGCCTAATTACGGCTGGCCCGTCATCTCCGAGAGTACCGCGGCTCGGATGTATGGCGTCGATTAGCGGTGAACGTGTACGGGTTAAGAGTTGCGCTCGTCATGTAAAATGACTCTACGAAAGCAGTGAGCCTGTTTGTCGGCGCACTGTGGCAGGAATGTGAATGGACAAACTGCGCCCGGAGAGATCCTTGTGGATGTGCTTTCGGACAGGGGTTCAATTCCCCTCGTCTCCACCAAATAAACATTACACAAACACCTACTTTTTGCATTGGTGCGGCTGTGATGTCAACAGAAAAGCAGAGAGCGGCTTTTTGTCGCTCTCTGCTTTTCTATTATGATTTTTATTACCCCAAAATTATTTATGGTTCCCCACATCTTCAGCCAAATTCGTACTTTACAACGTGCTCGAAGTGATTATTTTCCACACAGAAAACGCTCCGTTCCCTTACAGAGTAGACAAAAGAAACTCTGCTTGCCCATTTTCCTTCCTGACGAACCGCTCGCAGAACGGAAAAGGCATCTGAAACAGAAAATTGTGACCCATATTGATCCAGCAAGCTGATTGCCCTTTCATAACGGTCATCTCCAGGCACCATAAAGGATTTCGTACAATCTGGATCAAGCAGTGAATCGTTGGTCATCAGGGAATATCTCTTGTTTTCTTCTCGGTAACCGATGCCCGGTTCCACAATCAGCACGCGTCCTTGCGCATCGGATAGCATCGCCTGCATCGTTGCATCCGGAGCATAGACAATATACTTTGTTTTTACGATATGGACTGCTTCATCAAAGGTAACTTCTGCCCGAATGAATTGCTCTGTCAAATCTGCAATCGTTATAAAATCCGCCCCACTTCGATATGAACCTTGCGGATTTCCGTGCACATATAGCAAAGTTCCCACATTGCCATTGCGATTCACCCCATGATAGGAATGACGCATTCCGTCCGGACGCAGGATTCCAATATAAAAGCGATCTTTTTCTTTGATGACTTTATGATCCCAGACAGCAAGATCTATATCAAAATTGAACCCTGTAATGATATCATTACCATGATAAACGAATCGTGTACACATACTTTATCCGCTCCCTATTCTGATTGATTTCTTATTTTCATCATACGGCTAATACCGAATTTTTTCTATACACAATATGATACAGCATCAATTGATATAAAAGATGAGGAGCTGCCAGCAGGCAGCTCCTCATAATTATTTCTGGTAGATAATCTTTCGTATGGCAGAGACAGATAGACAATATCGCTGCGCCAAATGCTCCATAGATTCTCCCTTTCGATATTCCTCTGTGATCTGACGATTCCGCTTATTTAATTCCTGTCTGTAACCAGATGTTTCGCCCCAACGCTTTTGTTTTGCTGGGTCAACTGGTACATAAAGATACACGCCTTGAATATACTGCTGTAATTCTTGCACAAGTGTATCGGGCAATAATTCTTTTGCGTTGATATATTTCATGCAGGCTTCCTCCTTGATGATGGTATCAAGTGGCAAAGCCAGCATATTTCATTTGCGACTATTTTACTCCATGCAACTGTCGCAATCTACTGGCTTTGCATGGAGCCATACTTCGTTGCGTCTCACTATAAAATCACCTCTCTCAGGTATCCTTCACACACCGCATGATCTCACATGATAGCTGCACGGTTCTATCACTTATATGCGATCTGCATCTATGTCCAAGATTTTATCACTTCTCCGCTGTGGATGCAATGGATACTGCACCAGTCCCCGTATTTTCCCTGCGATATTCCGCCGGAGATATCTGCATGATTTCACGAAATGCTGCGGCAAATTTACTCTGATTGTGGTATCCAACATCATTTGCGATCTCAGCGATGGATTTTCGGGTTTGTCTCAGCAGCATAGCTGCGTGCCTCATCCGATATGCCTTCATATAGCTTCCGATCGGCTGTCCATAGATCCCCTTGAATGTCGCTTTCAGCGTTGCTGTATTGATCAAAAATGCCTTGGACAGCTCGTCGATCGTATGACGCGCCTGCAAATCAGAAGTCAGGCTGTGATGGATCTTTTTCACGGTCTCAACATGGGGTGCTGTATATTGCTCCCTCTGTTTTTCCGATGCCACATCGATCTGCCAGAGAAAGAGCAGCAATTCCTGAACTTTCAGCTTGAGACAGGCTTCCTTCAGGTCATCCTGCACGGTATAGAACGCGGAAAAAATATGCTCGATCTCGTCTCTCGCACGCATCACAAAGCATCCGCCCGCCGCACAGAACTTCTCTTTCAAACGATAAAGATCGATCCCACTTTGCAAAAGGATCTCAGGTGGGTGCTCCACTACCTTTTGCAGATCCACGATCACCGATACCCCAGAATAATGCCGAAGCGGAAAGGACATCTGAAATGCACAGTTATCCATCGCATGGATGGACAGATCCCCCTCTCCCAGATAAAGACAGGCCCCGCTCGGAAGATGGCAACCTTCGCGCCCTTCCCTGCAATGGTTGATTTCCAGCATATATTCGCCCAACGGTTCTTCCCATTGGCAAGCCGCCGCTTCCAACGTATTGTAAACGACACAGATCCCCGGATACACCGCATGGATCACAAGCTGTCCCGTACCGTCTGTGCATTTCATCTGATAAACCTTGCCCTTTGCATCCTGTAAACCACCATCTAACAGGGTACGCATACAAGCCATTGCTTCCAAGTCTCACACCACGCTTTCTATCCGCTTACTGAGGTCACACCGATATTCAGAATTTCCTTCCTCTACCCAGCATTATATTGCGAAAACCGATATCATGCAACAGAAACAAGCTCCCACACAGAATTTTCATCCCTTAATGCCATCTGTTTTCGGAAAACGCCGAAATTCTGCCGCCGTCATGCCGGCTGTGATGACAACAAGGATCGCATCTGTGAGCGCGATCGCAAGCCACACACCATGAATGCCCATCCCACCAACACGCGGAAGCAGAACAGCCAGCGGAATGAACAGAATGATTTGACGGAACAGCACGAGCCATGTTGCTTTTTTTGCCTTACCCACAGATTGAAACAACGTAACCGCAATGATAAAGCTGCCCTGTAACAGGTAGGTGCTGAACATGATCCGAAAGTCCGCCGCACCGGATGCCGCAACACCAGCAGTCGTGATAAACATAGACAGGACTTTCTCCGGAAACAATTCCACAGGGACAAAGAACAGGAGAGAAAGCACGGTAGCCGCTGCCATAAATGTACCCGTCAGCTTCCTGACACGGGCATAACATTTCGCACCAAAATTCGTACCGGCCGCTGGCTGAAAGCCCTGACTGATGCCCCAGAGCGGTACAAACGCAAAATTCCAGAAGCGAAGCGCGGCTCCCAGAAGGATCTGTGCCGTTTCTCCACCATAAGCAGATGCGACACGAAAGATCACCGTCTGCTGCACCAATGTGAGCACCTGCATCAGCAGCGCAGACACCCCGATCGAGAGGATCTGCGGCATCAAAGTCGAGTCGATCCTGATCTTCCCAATTTTCACATGGATACTTTTATGCTTGAAATACCACCATGTGATGACAGCCTGTACAAGTTGTGAAAAAACGGTTGCCCACGCCGCAGCTTCGATCCCCAAGCCCAGCGGCTCTAATATCGAAATCAAAACAGGGTCTAGCAGGATATTCAAGATCGCACCACTGGCAATGATCGTCATGGCTTTTTTGAGCTGTCCTTCTCCGCGGATGACCATATTGGCACTTTGAAAGAAATTCACAAAAAGCGACCCTGCAAAGATGATCCGCAGATACTTTTCCGCATACGCCAGGATCTCCCCCTCTGCTCCGGCGAGCATCAGCAGCGGACGCGTGAAAATCATCCCGACGACGGTATAGACAAGGGATAGTCCCACGATCATTGCGACAAGATTGCCCATGATTTTTTGAACGGTCTCATGATCCTGTTTCCCGATCGCCCGCGACAGGATCGACGCCGAGCCGACCCCGATCATGGCAGCCGAACCGGCATTGATCAAAGTGAATGGATAGGAGACCGAGATCGCCCCCATCTGGACGGCACCTACCATCTGTCCCACAAAAATAGAATCCATCATATTGTACAGCCCCACAACGACCATACCCAGAACAGCAGGAATACTCAGCTCGATCATCAAAGAAAACGGACGCTGTGTGAGCAGCTTCGTCCGTGTATCTGGTTGTTTCATTCGATTTCCTCCTTGGTATGTGCTATGCCCTCTCCAGTATAGCCGTCCAAATCTGTTTTGTACGCTCTGTTTTGCAGGTTTATGGCTCCGATCCGGATGGAATCTGCAAATATCCTTTGCACTCCAAACGGAAGCATTTTCGCTCCATATAGAAATATCCCGTATAGATCCATTGACTTTCCTTTTCCCGACGCATATACTGACGGCAGAAACAATTAAACAAATACTTAATTGTTGTGCTATGCCAAACCCGTCAACCAACAACACAAAAGGAGTCTTTTTATGAAAAAAACAATTCAGCTGATCGATCTGGACTGTGCACACTGCGCGGATAAGATCCAAAAGGCGATCCAAAAAATCAATGGTGTCGATCATGTATCTGTCAATTTTCTGGCGCAGAAAATGGTACTGGAAGCCGCAGACGATCGGTTCGACGCCATCCTGACCGAAGCAAAGAGCCTCATCCACAAGATCGAGCCAGACGTAACGGTCAAGGGATGAGTCCCAACCTGCACCGACTGCCACGCGGCAGCCGGTGCTTATTTCTAAAAGGAGGATCTAAGTATCATGACAAGAAAGCAAAAGCGGCTGCTGACCCGTATCCTGATTGCCGCTCCCTTATTTCTATTGGGCAGTTTTCTTCCCCTGCCCGTATGGGGCAGTATGGGTATATTCCTGCTCTGCTATGCTGTGATCGGCTGGGATATCGTATGGAAAGCAATTACAAATATCTTGCACGGTCAGGTGTTCGATGAGAACTTTTTAATGACCATTGCCACAGTCGGCGCAATCATTTTAGAGCAGTATTCCGAAGGCGTTGCGGTTATGCTGTTCTATCAGGTGGGTGAATGGTTTCAATCTTACGCGGTATCCAAATCCAGACGATCCATCTCCAGTCTTATGGATATCCGCCCCGATTATGCCAATGTAGAACGAGATGGACAGCTTGTACAGGTCGATCCCGAAGAAGTTGCAATCGGAGATACCATCATTGTCAAACCCGGCGAACGTGTCCCCTTGGATGGCATTGTGCTCAAGGGCAGCTCCGCGCTGGACACCGCCGCGCTCACTGGCGAATCTCTGCCACGCGATGTAGAAGCAGGGATGGATGTCATCAGTGGCTGCATCAATCAAACGGGTATTCTCACGATCCAAACGACAAAGGCGTTTGGAGAGTCCACAGTTGCCAAGATCCTTGATCTCGTTGAGAATTCCAGCGATAAAAAAGGTAAAACGGAAAATTTCATCAGCCGTTTTGCTCGATATTACACCCCAATCGTTGTCTTTTCTGCCATCGCTTTGGCGTTCCTCCCCCCTATCCTCTTACATCAGCCATTCCATATCTGGATCTATCGCGCCCTCACCTTTCTCGTCATCTCCTGCCCCTGCGCCCTTGTCATTTCCATCCCCCTCAGCTTCTTTGGTGGGATCGGCGGAGCATCCAAGCTGGGCGTTCTGGTCAAGGGAAGCAACTATCTGGAATCTCTGGCACATACAGAGATCGTTGTGTTTGACAAAACGGGAACGCTCACGAAAGGCTCCTTTGATGTGACTGCCATCCAACCAGTGGGCGTAGAGGCAGAAGAACTGCTCTGCCTTGCCGCCTATGCGGAGGACTATTCCAACCACCCCATTTCCCTTTCCATCAAGAAAGCCTATGGAAAACCCATAGACAGCAGCCGCATCTCTGATATCCAGGAACTGGCAGGGCATGGCGTGCAGGCGATCATCGACGGAAAAACCATCCTTGCAGGCAATGCCAAACTAATGCAGAAAGAAAACATCTCGTTCACCCCCTGTACATCTATTGGCACAGTGGTCTATGTCGCCTGTGATCGAACATACATCGGCTGTCTCGTCATTGAGGATACCATCAAGGAAGATGCCGCGACTGCAATTGCCGCACTGAAAAAAGTCGGTGTCAATCAAACAGTCATGCTGACAGGTGATTCTGACGCAGTCGGGCAGTCTGTGTCCAAACGTCTGGGGCTGGATCACGCCTATACCGAGCTGCTTCCAGCCGACAAGGTCGATCGTGAGGAAGAACTGCTGCACTCCAAAAGCGAAAAAGGAAAACTCGTTTTTGTCGGCGACGGAATCAATGATGCCCCCGTGCTCGCGCGTGCCGATGTCGGCATTGCGATGGGTGGACTTGGTTCAGATGCAGCAATCGAAGCGGCTGATGTCGTTCTGATGACCGATGAACCCTCCAAAATCCCAGCGGTCATCCAGATCGCTCGAAAAACCATCCGCATTGCAAACCAGAATATCGTGTTTGCCTTGGGTGTCAAGTTTTTGGTTTTGATTTTGGGCGCGATCGGACAGGCGAATATGTGGGCAGCCGTATTTGCTGATGTTGGCGTTTCTGTCATCGCGATCCTCAATGCAATGCGTGCTATGCATGTCAAAAAATTCGATCCAGCCAGATAAACAAAAATGCGTCGGTTCCTTTTGTGGATACCGGCGCATTTTTACGCAAGCTGCATGTTATTGCTGTTTTTCTTGACTTGTAGGACAGGTGATTTTGAATAAGGCATCTATCGTTTGATGGAGCATACGCGCCTGCACGGTATCTGCCAGCGTATAGAACACTTCTTTGCCATCTCTGCGGCTTACAATCAATTCGCTTCGCCGCAAGCTTTTGAGGTGATGGGATACTGCCGGTGCGCTGACTCCCAATGCCGCCGCAAGGTTGCAGACACATTCTTCACTATGGCAGATAAGCCATACAAGCTTCAGCCGTGTTGGGTCTCCAAGTTGTTGAAAGAGGAATGCCACATCCTGAAAATCCTCCAGACAAGGCATCCGATCCAACACCTTATCAATATTTCCCTCGTGGTTGTGGGGCAGATCATAGTGCGCCATAGCCGCACCTCCTTTATGAGAATAGGATACCTGCAAATGGGCTCCCTGTCAAATCAATGCACCTAGTTGAGACGATCTGTTTAAAAACAAAGATCCGAACCAAATGGTTCGGATCTTTTTGGTGCAGATGGTGGGACTTGAACCCACACGCCCTTGCGAGCACTAGCACCTGAAGCTAGCGCGTCTGCCATTCCGCCACATCTGCATTTCCTTTTTGGCGTTGTCAGCAATATCTATTATACATGTTTTTTCTCAAATTGCAAGCATTATTTTTTCTTTTCTGCGTTTTCTTTTGTATTTCTCTTCTAAACAGGTGTTATAGCCTTGCACATCCATGAAAAAGTCCTGTGTGATTTCCAAATATGGATCTCACACAGGATCTTTCCAGTTATCCAATACTTTCCTTGATCATACGACCGTCTCGCAGCAGTGCGCGAAGCCGCTCTGCGTCCCCCATTGCAATGCTGTCGCGGTACTCAGTCAGGTGCTTTATGATCTCATCAATTTCCTGTACCAGAGGTTTCTGATTGAGCAGGAACAGTTCCGTCCACATATCTTCATTGAGCTTTGCCACACGCGTCAGATCCTTGTAGCTGCCTGCCGAATATCCATTGTGCTTGCGTGCCTCAGGACTTTTGATATAGGCAGAGGACACCACATGACAAAGCTGAGAGGTGAATGCGATCATATGGTCATGCTGTTCTGCCGAGCAGCGCACCACACACCCAAAGCCCAGCCGATCAAAAAAGCCTTCCACAGCATCCACGACCCACAGGGGGCTGCTCTCGGTCTGCACCAAGATCATGCTTGCATTCCGAAACAGATCCGCCTCCGCGTAGGCAAAGCCAGAAAACTCCTTGCCCGCCATCGGATGACCGCCCACAAAATATACGCCGTATTGCTGTGCCAATGGGGTCAGCGCATCGACCATGCACTGCTTTACGCCCACAAAATCCACAATGATACATCCTTTTTTGAGTTTCCCCATATTCACTGTAAGCCAGTCAATGGTAGACTGCGGATACAAACTGATAACCAGCAGATCTGCCTGCGCCAGAACCGCATCATCCGCGATCCCGTCCAGCGTTCCCTCCTGCATAGCGGCTTGTGCCACTGCGCCGGTGCGGTTCCATCCATACAGCCTACAGTCAGTATAGCTGCGCACCGCCTTTGCAAACGATCCGCCCATGAGTCCCAGTCCAACGACTACTACATTCTGAATCATGTTCTATGCTCCCCTCAATCGGTTATTGATCCAACGCGACACCGGCCAAAGGATCAGCCAGCAGAAAAGTGCGCCGGTTAGATTCAAAATCAAATCATCTACATCCCCACTGCCGCAGTTCATAAACACCTGCGAAACCTCCACCGCTGAGATCATGGCGAACATGGTCGGGAAATAGACAAACAGATTTCCCATCAGCCGACACAGGCTGGGCAGAAAAAATCCCATTGGTGCAAATGCCGCCAGATTCCCAAGCACATTGATCATTGCAATTTCGGGAATATATCCGCGCTGATAGGCGCGCAGATAATTGCGGATGGTATAACAAGGCTTCAAATTGATGCCATAGTGCATCTGCTCCCTGCCGAATGCTGCATCAAAGAACAGCAGATTGAGCAGCATCCAGATATAATAGAGAAACAGTACAGCCAGCCACTTTCCTATATGCTTTCTATTTGGCGGAAATACGATCGTCCATAGCAGCACAAATGCTGCTGCAAACAACAACTTGACTGGAACGGTGACTACGCCATGTGGTCTTAGTTCAATATACAGATTATATGCTGTGACCAACAGCCACAAGACAAATGCCACACTCCGAATTAACTTATGCACAGGTCAGCCACTCCCTCGCTTTAAGCAATATAGGTTCATGTTACTGATTATACCACACACACGCACAAATTTTAACCCGAATTACCGCGTTTTTCTATCACCTGATATGTTTACGATCCTTCCGCTTCCTGTGCAAGCATGAAAAGCTGTTTTTCTCGTATCATAGAATTGCGATATGTATGGTAGAGCAGATACGCTTTCCATGCCTGCACCAAAACCAGCGCGATCTGGGCTGACTGTTCCAACGCATCCAAATGTGGATCGACAAACAAGAAAAGCACCCATGCAGCAAGCACCACTTCTGCCCAGTACACACGTCGCAAACCATAGCCATTGAGGTCTCCATAGATGGCTTCCATCCGCCCAATCCCTGCAAGGCACTGATACCAGATATAACAATATAAGATCTCCTGTACGATAGCGAAGCATACTGCAACAGCCTTATGCTGTGAGAAAAAATGTGGTGCAAAAGAACCGAGCACGCAAACACCGATCGCCGCCAGTGTCCATGGTACGATCCGTGCAAAGACTGGCTCCTTGATCCTGCGGCAGGCATAAAACAGGAACAGATACATGAGCAGCGTCCCAAAAGCAGACTGCGCGATCATTGCCGTAACGCCTGCGATCCATAAATATTCCATAAAGCCTCTCCCATCTAGGGGCTGTTTGAACAATCGAAAATCTGTCAATTTCTCTATTTTCAAACAAGCCCTGCTGTTTCTATGATACCGAATCAATCTTGCATTTGTAAATACTTATTTTTCTGACCTCAAAAGAGAAAGCGGCATGGATCATTCTTCCACACCGCTTATTTTCTGGAATATGGCATTTTTCATCGGTTCGCCCCACCAGATAGCCCATACTTGTATGGCACGCCCTCAGCGGAAGCTCACACTCCCCTCACTCATATCTGGAATACAAGCACTGATGGCACATCCAGTAAGCTGCAATCTTGCATTAGAATGCGAACCAACGGAAAACAGGGCGGAGGATGCCAAACAAGCTCCCAATCCGCACTCTTTTCCCCATTACAACCAGTCAATCATGTTCCTCATGCGCGATCTTTGCAACCACGCCGCTGAGGGCAAGCAAGCCAATGAGGTTCGGGAATACCATCAAGCCATTAAAGAGGTCTGACAGATTCCAAACCAGATCGACTTGCAGGCAGGCACCAACGATCACACATACCACAACGATGGCTGCATAGATCTTGACTGCTTTCTGTCCAAACAGGGCTTTTACATTCACTTCCCCAAAGAAATACCAGCCAATGATGGTCGAGAACGCGAAGAACAGCATACAGATCGCAATAAAGATACTGCCAAACCGACCAAACGCCTGATCGAATGCCGTTTGTGCCAAGACCGAACCGGTCGCACCGGATGACAGTGCACCCGAAGACAAGATCACCAGTGCTGTCAGGGTCAGAATTATAAAGGTATCAATGAATACGCCAACCATTGCAATAACGCCCTGATCCTGCGGCTTCTTTACTCTTGCCAGTGCATGTGCATGGGGCGTAGAACCCATACCAGCCTCATTTGAGAACAAACCGCGTGCCACACCAAAGCGCATGGCCTCCTTGACAGTCACACCGGCAACGCCGCCTGCAATCGCCTGCGGCTGGAATGCACCGACAAAAATCGCCTGAATCGATACCCAAAGGGTCTCATGATTGATACACAGAATGATGATACAGCCCAAGATGTAAAATGCTGCCATGATCGGCACGAGCTTTTCCGTAACCGAAGCGATGCGCTTGACACCGCCAAGGAAAATAAACGCTGCAATCACAGCACACACAATACCCACATAAAGGGGATCGATGCCAAACGCATTGCGGAACGAATCCCCGATCGAGTTGGACTGTACCATATTTCCGGCAAAGCCCAATGCGAAAATGATGGATACCGAGAAAAATCCTGCAAGGAACTTACCAAAGCCGTTTGAAAACCGTGCCTTGATATAATAGACGGGACCGCCTGTCACCTGTCCGTCTTCGCCAACCGTCTTATACTTCTGCGCCAATACTGCCTCACCGTAGATGGTGGACATGCCAAAAAATGCCGAGACCCACATCCAAAAGATCGCGCCCGGACCACCGGAGGCAAGCGCGGTTGCACAACCTGTGATATTTCCGGTTCCGACCTGAGCCGCGATCGCGGTCGTGAGTGCCTGAAAAGAGCTCATCCCCTCATGATCGGCTGCTTTTCCATTCAGGCTGAATGAGCCGAACATTTTTCTCAGACCGGTTCCCAGATGGCGTAACTGCACAAAACCTGTGCGGATCGAGAACAACACACCCGTGAAAACCAGAAGATACAACAACAGATTATCCCAAACAAATCCACTGACTTGTTTGACGATTGCCGCCATTTGATCCATATTCATCGTTTATTTCCCCTTTTTCGTGATTTTCCGAACAAACCAAAGAAAAAGAAAAAGCGAATCCAGCCAGCCCGTCCTCTCGCATGGTACGAAAAAACAAGATGATGGTTCGCTCTGCGACCCAAATGGCTGTATCTGATCCGTTTCAAAAGATCACAAAACACCCCCTTTGGGTCAAAAATCCACTCTGTCCTTTTGCCTGAGAGATTAGCGCACGTCCTGTACGCCTTGCACCTTCGGCACTCGCGATCCGAGATTCTCCAGAGCCACATCCGTTTATAGTCATGATCTGCCCAAAAGCAGAAACCTGAGAGTTTTACTCCTTCGGTAAGCACATGGCTTTTTCCTAAAAACTTCGTTTGTCGGTATTGAATTATCTTTAGCCTATCACACTTGCAGGAAAGTGTCAAGTGAAGCTTCATAAATTTTCTCAAATTAAAGGAAAACAGTGTGAAATCGTCATCGTCTGCTGTTATGATCAAACAAAAAGCGTGCGCCCTCAGGCGCACGCTTCAGCTTGTAGAAAAAGGCTTTTCGCTGTTTTTTATTGGAGCAAAGCGACTTAA
>JAHHRO010000048.1 GCA_020025755.1 Butyricicoccus sp.
TACGCATTGCGCGGCCCATGGACTGCTTCATTGCGCGGCGGAAAGAGATACGCTTCTCGAGCTGGGATGCGATGTTCTCTGCAACCAGCTGTGCGTTGGTGTCAGGGTTCTTGAGCTCGATGATGGAGATCTTGGTCGGCTTGCCGATCATCTTTGCCATCTCAGCCTGAAGCTTCTCGATCAGTTCGCCGCCCTTGCCGATTACGAGACCCGGACGAGCAACCTGAAGGATGATCTTAACTTCCTTGGTGGTACGCTCGATCTCGATCGCAGCCACACCTGCGTCATACAGCTTCTTCTTCAGAACCTTACGGATATTGTAGTCTTCCACGAGGAGATCGCCGAACTGTGCGTCCTTTGCGAACCAACGGGAATCCCAATTCTTGATTACGCCTACACGGAGACCGTGTGGATTAACTTTCTGGCCCATTGTTTAACCTCCCCTTATTCTTTCTCTGCGAGAACCAGAGTTACATGAGAGGTTCTCTTCAGGATGCGGAATGCACGGCCCTGTGCACGCGGCATAACGCGCTTCATGATCGGACCAGGTGCAACATGAACTTCCTTGACATACAGCTTGTCGGTGTTCATTCCGTGGTTGTTCTCTGCGTTTGCAACAGCGCTCTTTAAGAGCTTTGCCATAACCTCAGAGGCAGCCTTCGGGGTGTTCATAATGATAGCCATTGCGGTGCCGGCATCCTTACCGCGGATGAGGTCACAGATGAGCTTCATCTTGCGGGGGGTCATGCGGACATTTCTAACAATTGCTCTTGCTTCCATTTGTTCTTACCTCCCCTTACTTACCGTTGTTGGAGGTCTTGCTGCCCGCGTGGCCCTTGTAGGTACGGGTCGGCGCGAACTCGCCCAGCTTATGACCTACCATGTCTTCGGTCACATATACCGGAACGTGCTTGCGGCCGTCATGCACTGCGATGGTGTGGCCAACGAATTCCGGGAAAATGGTGGAGGCACGGGACCAGGTCTTAACAACCTTCTTCTCGCCTGCCTCGTTCATGCTAGCAACTCTTTTGTAAAGCTCAGGAGCCACAAAAGGGCCCTTCTTGATACTTCTGCCCATATTTTAAGTCTCCTTTCCTTACTTTCCGTTACGACGCTTGACAATCTGCTTGTCGGTGCGATGATTCTTCTTGCGGGTCTTGTAACCCATAGCCGGCTTGCCCCACGGAGTAACCGGAGACGGACGACCGATCGGGCTCTTGCCCTCACCACCACCATGTGGGTGATCGCACGGGTTCATGACAGAACCACGAACGGTTGGGCGGATGCCCATGTGACGGCTGCGGCCAGCCTTACCCAGCTGTACGTTGGAATGATCCTGGTTGCCCACCTGACCGATGGTAGCCTTACAATCCAGACGAACGTAGCGAACTTCACCGGAAGGCAGACGAACCTGCGCCTTGCCATTCTCCTTCGCCATCAGCTGAGCGGAAACGCCAGCGGAACGAACCAGCTGTGCGCCCTTGCCCGGGTACAGCTCGATGTTATGGATTACAGTACCAACCGGGATATTTGCGATCGGCAGGCAGTTGCCAGGCTTGATATCCGCAGTTGTGGAGCAGATGACCTGCGCACCGATCTTGAGACCTTCTGGTGCGAGGATATATGCCTTTACGCCATCCTCGTACTGGATGAGCGCGATGTTTGCAGAACGGTTCGGATCGTACTCGAGGGTCAGAACAGTTGCGGGCATATCCATCTTCTGACGCTTGAAGTCGATGATACGATACTTCTGCTTGTTGCCGCCGCCATGATGACGAACGGTGATGCGGCCATAGCTGTTACGGCCAGCGGTCTTCTTGAGCTTCTGAAGAAGGCTCTTCTCAGGCTTCACCTTGGACAGACCCTTGTAAGACAGAACAGACATGTTTCTGCGGGAAGGGGTTGTCGGGTTGAAAGTCTTAATCGCCATTGTGATTTCAACTCCTTAATTCTACATGCTTTCTTATCGGGGTGCGTTCCCCATAACCGGACTCTGGGAGTCCTCTTGCGGGCGGAAGCCTTCCGGATGGAAGAGCCTCCGTGCCGCGTCCATGCGGTTTCCCCTGCCAGAAGGCGAGGGACGCGCAGGAACTTACATCATATTCTCGAAGATCTCGATCTTCTTGGAATCATCAGTCAGAGTGATGATCGCCTTCTTCTTAGCAGCGGTCTTGCCAGTGTGAACGCCCATGCGCTTCCACTTGCCCGGCAGCTTGATGGTGTTTACCTTAGCGACCTTTACGCCGAAGATCTCTTCAACAGCCTTCTTGATCTCAATCTTGCCTGCGCCCGGAGCAACTTCGAACACATACTTGTTCTCAGCCAGACCAGACATAGAGCGCTCTGTGATAACAGGCTTTCTGATGACGTCATGTGCGAATTTCATTATGCGTATACCTCCTCGATCTTGTGTACCGCATCCTTGTCCATGATGAACATATCAGCGTTGAGGATGTCATAAACATTCAGGGTGGACGCGATTGTGGTGCGAACGCCCGGGATGTTTGCAGCAGACTTTACAATGTTCTTGCGAACTTCTGGGGTTACAACCAGTGCCTTGCCAGTGGACTCAACAGACTTGAGGAAACCAGCAAAAGTCTTGGTCTTGATTTCGCCCATATCGAGGCCATCTACCACGATGAGTTCGCCAGCCTGTGCCTTTGCAGACAGTGCAGACAGCATAGCAAGACGCTTCAGCTTCTTGTTCAGGCTGTAACGGTAGGAGCGGGGCTTCGGGCCCAGCGCAATACCGCCGTGTGTCCACTGCGGAGCGCGGATAGAACCCTGACGCGCACGACCGGTGCCCTTCTGGCGCCACGGCTTGATACCGCCGCCACGAACCTCGGAACGGGTCAGTGTGGACTGTGTGCCCTGACGGCAGTTTGCCAAGTAATTCTTGACAGCTGCGTGCATTGCAGGAACGTTTGGCTCGATGCCGAATACAGCAGCGTTGAGCTCCATTTCGCCGGTCTGCTGACCAGCCATATTGTAAACCTTAACGGTAGGCATGTCTATTTCCTCCTCCCCTTACTTTCTGGCCGAAGCCTTCTGCGGGTTCTTGCTGACAGCAGCAGCCGGACCCTTCGCAACGCGGTTATTCTTAACGGTATCCTTCAGGAATACGATGCCGCCCTTAGGACCCGGGATCGCGCCGCGAACTGCGATCAGGTTCATCTCAGCGTCAACCTTAACAACGTCCAGATTCTGAACAGTGACCTGCTCAGCACCCAGATGACCAGGCATCATCTTGCCCTTCATGATCTTGGAAGGATCGGAGCAAGCACCCATAGAACCCTGATGGCGGTGCATCGGACCTGCGCCGTGGCTCATCGGGGAGCGGCCAGCGTTCCAGCGCTTGATAACGCCTGCAAAGCCCTTACCCTTGGAGATGCCGGTCACGTCAACGTAATCGCCCTCTGCAAAGATGTCAGCCTTGATGGTGTCGCCGGTCTGGAAGGTAGTGCAGTCGTCGAAACGGAACTCCTTCAGGTACTTCTTAACAGCCTCGCCAGCCTTCTTCAGATGACCGAGCTGCGGCTTGTTGAGTTTCTTCTCCTTGACGTCCTGGAAGCCCATCTGTACAGCAGTATAGCCTTCCTTTTCTTCGGTCTTGAGCTGGGTTACGACGCAGGGACCTGCCTCGATCACGGTAACCGGGATTACCTTACCCTCAGCGTCGAAGATCTGGGTCATGCCGATCTTCTTACCGATGATTGCTTTCTTCATAGTTTTTCCTCCTTAAAGGTTATTGGTTGACGGGCGAAACCGCCAACTTGACCCCGCCGCGCGAAATCGCAGCTAGGTGACAAACCGCTTGGTGCGGTGTTGTTCGCATTTGTTCGGAATCAATGCTTTTCGGTGTCGTGAAACACCTCGGATCGATTTATTAGAGCTTGATCTCGATCTCAACGCCAGCCGGCAGATCCAGGGTCATCAGAGACTCAACGGTCTTCTGAGCCGGATTCAGGATGTCGATCAGACGCTTGTGGGTACGGCGCTCGAACTGCTCACGGCTGTCCTTGTACTTGTGTACAGCACGCAGGATGGTGATGATCTCCTTCTCGGTCGGCAGCGGGATCGGGCCGGAGACCTTAGCACCTGTGCGCTTAGCGGTCTCAACGATCTTCTCTGCGGACTGGTCGATCAGTTCGTGGTCGTATGCCTTCAGACGGATACGGATCTTTTCAGCGTTTGCCATTTTGGAATTTCCTCCTCGTATTTTGCAGTCGTACATTAAAATGCAATGTACCGACTCGTTACGGAGAGAAACTGCAACCCCGCCTGGCGTATCGCCGCAGGGCATGAAAATAACCGGCTGCACATAGCTGTGCTTGGGTCCGGTTTGGTAAAAAACGCAAGTGGTTCGTGCTATCGGCTGACCGGCAAAATGCGCCGGAAGTTCCGAGTTTACGCAGGAACATTAACGTTGTTGATCAGCAGTTGTCTCAACCGCCCGATTGTCGGACCTACTCCGCCGAAGTTACCTGGCTAGGCCAGCAATCTCCGGCATCATCGCTTTTCCCTGCTTTCGCAGGTGCGTTATTAGATTAACGTATTTTGACCACAAAGTCAAGAGGGTTCTTCAAATTTTCTTTTTGTTTTTCAGTTTTTTTATTATATTGTAATCAAACAATAAAATAATACCATTCGTTATTATTTTCTATTCCGCGCGCTCCTCAGAGCGTGGGGCTTCCTCCTGCGGACTGTCAGCAAGCCCCTCAATGGCATCCATCGCCTGATGACTGCGCTGTATCGCGGCCATACGCAGAGCTGTCGTCTCCTGCGCAATGCCGCCCGTCATGGCTGCATGATGTCCGATTTCCAGCTTTGAAGCAAGGAGATTGCCGCGTCCCAGCATTTCTACACGCAGACTCAGCATAGCCTGCGCCTGATCGTATACCGCTGCAACATCCATGAGCCATTTCGCTTTCTCCGCCTCAGCCTGCTGCTCGCTTGTCTTCGGTCTCTCATAGATGCCAGAAAACGTGCTTTCCTCTGTCTCCTGTTCCGCTTTCACCTGTGCAATGGTTTCATCCAGTGCAGCGATTCGCTCATGATAAGTCTGCGCATCGCTTTGTGACTGCGCATCGTTTTGTGCTTCGCCTTTCTTTTGTTCCGTAAGCTCCTGACGCTGCTTGAGCAGTGTTTCCAGCACACTCTGTTTGCGTGCTCCGTAAGAAAGGGTCACACGGTCTCGATTTTTTTGTCTGTTCTCTCCCATATCCCTCTCCAGCACTCCATGCTGTGCCCCCTATCTGCGGTTGGGTATACATGCCCCATCGCATCTCACCCTGCACATATCTTTCCCAAAGCTCGATACATTTTCTTTGTGGCTTCATTATAAGCCGCCCTAGATCCAATGTCAACGAAAAACGGGACAGCACAAAGCCATCCCGTTTGTATTCATTCTATGTGCACGATCAGCAGAACGGTTTTTGCAGTTCGCTGGATGCTGATTCCGGAAACCTCATTGAGCGTCATCTCGAATCCGTGCTTCATCAGTTCCTGCTGTACCTGCACGATCTTGGACTCGTTGTTCTCCACACTATAATAGGAGACTCCCTCCTGTGTCACAAGCAGTGTCATATCATCCAGTATGGGCAGCTCGGTTCCGCCTGTGATATCATAACAACGTGCAAACTGCATCTGGCTGAGTTCAGCCGGTACCCCAGCAGACTCTTCCGGCGGTACAACGCCCCGCACCATCTTTCCAGACGCTTGTGGTATCTCATCCTCCACCGCAATGCTCATCGGCACCTGCGCTGCATCCATTTGGGGATCCTGTATTTGATCCAGTGTCTCTTGTTCGATCTGTTTCTCATCCGTCTTGGGCGGTTCGGGCTTTGGGACGTCCTGTTTTACAGCATTCTTCGGTTGTTCCACATCCTGCTCCGGCACTTCTATGAATTGCTTCGGGCTTATTTGCTGCTCCGGTCTTTCTTTTTCCTTGACCGGTTCCTGAAGCTGTTTCTCATCCGGCTGTTCCGGTTCCGGCTTCTGTACTTCCGCAGTCGATGGCAGTGCTTCCTTTGTCACAGGTCTGAGCGGCATGCTAGACACCTGCCCAAAGAGCCCCGTCAAATTTCCGCTGACCGCCAGCATAACACAAGCCGCCGCAGCTGCCAGCATTGTAAACACAGGCGGACGCCGGTAGTGCTTCTGTGGAATCTGCACGATCGTTTTCTGCACCTCTGCCTCAATCGCTCCCATCATTTTTTCATGCAGATCCTTTGGAACAGGAACCTCCAATTCTTTCCAAAGCGAGCGCATCTCGCGCAGATCATCTAAATACGCACGGCAGGACGGGCATACAGCCAAATGTGCATCCAGTTCCTGTTTTTCTTCCGGAGTCAGTGCATGATCGAGCTCCGCTGAACACAGCTCCTCATACTTTTCGCAGTTGCTCATGTTCTGTCCGCCTCCCTTCTGTCTGTTTAGACGAAGTTGGGAGAGAAATGTTCCCTCGCTCCAACAGGATTTTACGCAGAGAGTTCCGCGCACGCGCCAGACGGGATTTCACGGTCCCATCTTCCAGCCCGAGCGTGCGCGCGATCTCGGTATATGCAAGCCCTGCAACATCGCGCAGCAGCACCACTTCTCTGTGTTCTTCTGAGAGCTGTGAGAGCGCATACTGAAGTTCTTCACGCAGCTCCTGATTTTCTACCGCCTGCTCGGGCTGGATCGCACGGGACGGATCCGCAACCGATGCTGCCGGACTTTCTGCATCATCGATCGATGCCATACCGCTCTCTGCCGCACGCTTGCGTGCAAAGTCCACGCATATATTGGAGGTCACCCGATAAAGCCAAGTCGATAAGCTGCTGTCTCCGCGGAAGGATTCCAGACTTTTCCATGCGCGCAAAAAAACTTCCTGGGTAATATCTGCTGCATCCTGCTCCGATCCGGTCGAACGCAGAGCCAGCGTATATACACGATTTTCGTAGGCGGTCATGAGCGATTCAAAAGCAGCGATCTCACCCTTTTTGGCACGGGCGAGCAATACTTTTTCCCCTGTCATGGAACGCCTCCTTTCCTTATGAAATCTGCTGTTTCATCTCCTCAGTCAATGCATAAAGCTCTGAAAGCCGTTCGAGTGCTGAGATCCGTTTCTTGAAATCACGCACATGTGATACCCCCTTAAGATACCAATTGACATGCTTGCGTGCCTCCAACAACGCGACCCGCTCGCCCTTATCCGCGGCGGCAAGTTCGATCTGACGCACCGCGGTATCCATACGCGCGGCAAACGGTGGGAGAGGCGGCAGCACACCGGTTTCCAGCAAAGCATTCGCACGCTCGAAGATCCACGGATTCCCCAGACTGCCTCTGCCGATCATAACGAAATCTGCGCCGGTATGTGCAAGGATACGCGGTACATCCTCGGGTGCAAACACATCTCCATTGGCTGTCACAGGGATCGAAACGGCCTGCTTGACGGCGGCGATCTGATCCCAGTCCGCATGTCCCTCATATTGCTGGCTGCGAGTACGTCCATGTACAGTCACCATATCCGCACCTGCCTGCTCCATCATCTGCGCAAAGGTGATGCAGTTGATGCTTGTGGTATCCCATCCAAGACGGAACTTCACCGTGACCGGTACTTGAACCGCCTGCTTGACGGCTGCAACGATGCGCGCGGCAAGCTCCGGTGTTTTCATCAGTGCCGAGCCATCCCCATTGTTTACGATTTTCGGTGCCGGACATCCCATATTGATATCTATGAGTTCACAGCCCGATTCCTCGCACACACGCACGGCACCACGCGCCATACAGGCAGGATCTGAACCGAAGATCTGTACGGCAGCCGGATGCTCCGCCTCGCCCAGCTGCATGAGCCGCGGTGTCTTTTTATCTCCAAAATCAAGTGCCTTCGCACTGACCATTTCTGTTACGGTCAGCCCTGCGCCATGTTCTCGGCAGATCTGCCGGAATGCCAGATCGGTCACGCCTGCCATCGGTGCCAGAATCAAGCGGTTTGGTAGTTTTACATTGCCGATTTGCAGCATATTGGGGACCCCTTCTCTGTAATAATTCCGTATTATTGTAGCATACTCTGGATAGGATTGCAAACTTTTCCGCGGTTACAATTCAGTACCAAGCACAATATATGCCATTTTTCGCTCTTTTTTGTGAGAAAACTCATCAAAATACCGCTCCACCCCCACCCTACAAACGCAAAAAGGCCGCCTCCGAAGAGACAGCCTTGTGCTCCCATATCAAAATCCGGTTTAAGCAACTCCAAACAGTCCAACGAGTGTACCACCACCCCAATAACCAAATACAATGAGTGCAGTATTCCAACAGGTAATTCCAGCCGCAGACCATATCGTATAATCACGCACCGGAACTTTGAGCAGACCGGCAGGAATCGACACGATCGTGCGCAAAACAGGGATCAGGCGGCAGATAAACAGTGCACGGTTTCCACCATGCTGAATTTTTTCATGACATTGTTTGACAAACTTCTGAAAACCGGGGCTTTTTCCGAATAGCTTATGCAGGATCGGTGCGCCGCCGTAACGGCAAATCCCATAGATCGTAAGACTTGCCAGCGTACCTGAGACAACGGATAGAATCAGTGCGCCCATGAGGTTTAAGTCGCTCTGTCCTGCGAGTACCCCAATCCCCGGCATGATCAGTCCGGCTGGAAATCCGGGCAGATTGAGATACTCACAATAACAGATGACCAGAATGAACAAATACCCATACTGTGCAAAAAAGTCCAAAAAGGTCTGAAAGTCCAAATCACTACACCATGCTTTCTTTTGTTGTTGCTTCCACTATAGCAAAAGTTTGTATGCTCCACAAGAGCCTGATGCAGAAGTTCAAAAAGAATTCACGATGTCTTAAAAAATAAAGTATGAAAGCCACCACACCAGCCCGACCAAACTGCCGCCGCCCATAGCAGAGAGGACGAGCTGCGGTGCGGTATACCGCCGGAGAGGGAGTGGGCGCGCCGGATGTCTGGCATGGTATCGCGCTGCCAGTGCACACGCCTCACGCAAGGCATCCCCGCTCGCTTCTTTTCCTTCCCGTATGATGAAAAACGCCTGCTCAAAAAATCGATCATCTTCCGGACGCACAATGACGACCCGTTTGGCAATGCCCTTGACCATATCTTGTTTTCCTCCTCGCATTCACTTCCTTTCTCCAGTATGTCCCCGATGGGAAATCCTTATGCAGCCGAAACCGCCTTGCGCCGCTCCAGCCGTACCACGAGTGCCGTCAAATCATCCGTCGCCCCCTTTTCCGATGCCGCGATCACAAGCCGTGCGGCAAGCTCCTTCGGACTGTCCCCTGCATGGTCGATCAAAATGCGCTTGACCCATGCATTGTCCAGCCCATCTGACACGCCGTCAGACAGCATCACAAATACATCGCCATGCATCATCCTGAGGGGCACAGGCTGCGCCTCCTCCGCAGATTCCATCAGCCCCACCGGAAGTGTTTCCCCTGCAAGGGTCGTCACGCTGCTGCCTGCGCGCAGATATCCGGGTGCCGCGCCGCACTTTAAAGAATCTGCACGTCCGCTGTAAAGGTCGATGGTCAGTGCGTCCAGTGTAACGCCTCTCATGCCCTCTACTCGCATCCGAAATGCAGGCGCAACCGTGTGGAGTGCGTCCTCCACCCCAATGCCTGCCCGCAGGAATCGCTCCATCATGCTGACGAGCAGCTGACTGTCCTTCGCTGCCGCTGTCCCTGTGCCCATACCGTCAGCCAGAAGCATACACGCACGCCCATCCTCTGTCACAAAAGATTGTACCGTATCTCCAGAAACTGTCTCACCCTCTTTCTGCCGCTGGCTCATGCCTGCGATCACGCGATAAGGTGCCTGCTCACGCAGTACGATCCGCGCACCCAGATCATCTGTCACGCACTCCGGATCGGTAAGACCACGCCCCAAAAGTGCGGACAACCCCACCGCGAAGCCGCGCCGTTCCTGTAAAATGCGCGCAGTCCCCTCGCCTGCCAGTTCTACGCGCAGACGTCCGGATACATCATAAAAGACTGCAACCTGATCGATTTTGCCAAATGCCTGCGCATAGGAACGCACCTGACGCTCCCTCGCCGGCAGGGATGCCTGATCCGCTGATAGATTCCCTCCTACCTGACGCAAAATTTCCGTTAGTCCTGCATATTGCTGTGCAATGAGATCCCGATTCTCCCGTGTGCGCTGCTGATAGGCGCGGCGTTCATGTAAAACTGCGAGACCGTGGTTGATCGACTGCACCAGTTCGGGTAAATGGACACATCTTGCCTGAAATCCGGCTGGAAAATCCCCTGCCTCCGCGCGTCCGCGCCGCAGCATCGGAACTGCCATACTGTGAAACGCGCCCATCGTAGCCACGGATTCCTTTTGCCAACACGCCCCACAGACCTCGCACTTGGAGCATACCGCATCGGTCGCGCGGTCAAATACGGCATGTACCTCATCGTTCGTTTCCGCTCGCCCATGCTCGATGCCGCTGCAAAGCGCATCATATAGTTCCTGAAAAGCAGCCGAAGCCTCATTGGCACAGCGTCCTGCGGTATTCCGCAGCCGCTGGATACTCGCCGCCGTATCACGGCGCACGGGCTGTAAACTGTCCTTGATACATTGCCACACCCCCTTTGGCACAGCTGCATACATCAGTACGGCAAACACACTCTCATAAAGCGCGAATACGAAGACCGGGTTGTCTGCACCCACAAGCGATGCGCCTACGCCTGCGATCAGTGCCGCAACTGCAAACCCAATGCGTCCTGCATTCTGGAATGCACCCGCGATCAGCGCAGACAACCCATATACACAGGTGAAAAATGCCCCCTGTCCCTGTACTGCGTCCAACAGTGCCCCTGCCGCAACGCCAGCTACCGTACCCATCGTACTGCCGCCAAGGTATGCAGCCGACAACACCAGAAAGTATAATACGATCCGTGCAGGTACGATCGTTCCCATGATCCGGATATCAGACAAAGCAACGAGCGCAGATGCCGCAACTGCGAGCAGTCCGGTCGGCCGCAGGAAGCGTATGGATCGTGCCGGACCAAATGCAAATTGATAGCACGCCGTCATTGCACCGGTCACGGCAATCACGCAGGCAAACCGCGCGATATTCGCAAGTGTGACTGCCGGAATGAGTACAAAACCTGTTCCTCCCATGCAGACCATCGCACAAACCGGCATAAACCATACGGTGCGCCGCAGATCGCGTTCAAACACGCAGGCACACACGAGAGCAAGCAAACCACCTGCCGCTGCTGTCACGCCATACATCCCATCACATAACAATATGCTTCCAAGGATCAGGCCCCCAAGTGCCGCATATCCATGCCCTACACTTGCTGCCGCTGCCGTAAACGCCAAACCAAACGGTGCATAGCCGCCAAACATTGCCGCTCTGGACAAGACAAATGCCAGAACAAACTGCCGTGCTGCCACACCCATGCTATGAACCCGATCATCATTATGCATCCGCTGCGCCAGACTGCCTGCATGTGCTGCCAGAGTGAATCCCTTCCTCATCAGTATCCGCTTGTCCATCGTATGTATCCTCCTCATTTCCTTGTGCCAACAGTATACGCCCAAACGTCTGCACAGGCGGTCGGAAAATACAGCCGGAAATATCGCTCCTGCCTGCGATTTTCACACAGGGAATGAGATAGGAATAAATTTTGGTTTGATTGGCGTTGCTTCCTCCCGTGTGTCGTCGAGGATTGCGAACGAAAGCAGGTATGATTTGAATTTTTACCGATCTGAAATTTCTTCCTTGCAATTTTGCGAGTGAATCGCTATGATAAAGAAAGGTATTTTGGATTTCATATTTTAGGAGGGGTCTTTTATGGCCAAACGCAAGGAGCAGACCTTTGCTCAACGAATTGCGCTTATCATCGTTGCATCTTTTGTAATGGCATTCACCATCAAAAGCTTTGCACGTCCGGGAGGGATCTTCTCAGGCGGCTTCAACGGTATTTCCCTGCTGATCATCGCCTGCTGTGAAAAATTTCTGAACGTCTCTCCCCCATTCGCATTGGTCAACTACACACTAAACCTGATCCCGATGTATATCAGCTTCCGCTATCTCGGAAAAAAACTGACGATCCTTTCGATCGAGTGTGTCGTACTGGTCGGCTTCCTGACGGATATCCTGCCTGCCGTTCCCATTACCTATGATCCTCTGCTCGTTGCAGTCTTTGGCGGTATCTTCAATGGTCTGTCCGTTTCCATGTGCCTGCTGGCGAACGGCTCCGGCGGCGGTACGGATATCATTGGTCTCTTTATGGGTGAGATCAAGGGACGCGATTGCTGGAATGCGATCTTTATGATGAATGTCGTTGTTCTTGGGCTTGCAGGCATCCTGTTCGGCTGGGATAAGGCACTGTATTCGATCATTTTCCAGTTCGTATCCACACAGGTCATCCATACATTACACAAACGCTATCAGCGTCATACCCTCTGGATCATCACCGACCACGCAGAGGAGATCTATCAGATGATCGCAGAAGTCACGCACCATGATGCGACCTTATTCAAAGGGGTTGGCTGCTACAAGCGGCAGGAGCGGCAGATGCTGTACTCGGTCGTTTCCAGTGAGGAGCTCAAGCTGTTGTCCTCTCGGATTCGCGCGATCGACCCAAAAGCATTTGTAAATATCCAGCGTACTGAAATACTCAACGGGCGTTTCTATCAAAAACCAACAGACTAAAGTAAAATTTCTACGAGAAACAAATAAGGATGGTATGCAACCGCATACCATCCTTATTTTGTATTCTTCTTTCCGATTTCAGGCATCCTTATTCCAAGAGGAAATCTTGTGTTATTTTAAGTATCGTTTATTTGACTGCTTGTTTTTACGCATGTTGAAAAAACAAAAAAGACACCGAACGGTGTCTTTTTTGTTTTGGTGGAAGTTACAGGGCTCGAACCTGTGACCCTCTGCTTGTAAGGCAGATGCT
>JAHHRO010000049.1 GCA_020025755.1 Butyricicoccus sp.
AAGTCGCTTTGCTCCAATAAAAAACAGCGAAAAGCCTTTTTCTACAAGCTGAATCCGGCTGCGACACGTTCGCAGCCGGATTTTTTTGTTTAGCCAAGCAGTTTTACAAGCACAGCTTTCTGCGCATGCAGCCGGTTTTCTGCTTCTTCAAAAATTTCATCTGCATGAGACTCAAAGACTTCGTCTGTGATCTCCTGTCCACGGTATGCAGGCAGACAGTGCAGCACCATTGCGCCCTCGCGTGCAGCAGACATCAGCGTATCATTGACCTGATATCCGGCGAATACCTTGGTGCGCGCTTCCTTTTCGCTTTCCTGCCCCATGGATGCCCAAGTATCCGTGTACACAACATCTGCGTTCTGTACGGCTTCCATGGGATCAGTGGTCAGCGTGAAGTTCGGATCGCCCTCGGCAAATGCCAGTACGCCTGCATCCGGTCCATAGCCCTCTGGGCAGGCGACAGAAATCTGCATGCCCATTTTCAGACCGCCTACAATCAAGGAATTGGTCATGTTGTTGCCATCGCCGATGTAAGCAAGCTTGATGCCTTCCAAAGAAGCATATTTTTCGCGGATGGTCATAAGGTCGGCAAGTACCTGACAGGGGTGCGCAAAGTCGGTCAGTCCGTTGATGATCGGGATGGAGCCATATTGCGCAAGATCTTCGACCTCCTGCTGGGCAAAGGTACGGATCATAATACCGTCCAGATAGCGGGAGAGGACGCGTGCGGTATCCTGTACAGGTTCTCCGCGCCCGATTTGCAGATCGCGAGCGGATAGGAACAGTGCCTGACCGCCCAGCTGGTACATACCGGTCTCAAAGGAAACTCGGGTACGGGTCGAGGATTTTTGGAAGATCATACCCAGCGATTTTCCGGCAAGCAGGGGGTGTGGGATGTGATTTTTCTTTTCATATTTAAGCTGGTCGGCAAGATCCAGAATGGAAATGATCTCCTCCGTGGAGAGGTCGAGCAGTTTGAGTAAATGTTTCATAGAAGGGTTCCTTTCTGTCTAACTACAAAATACGGGCTGCATCAGGGCGAGGGCTTCGTCCAGTTCCTGATAGGTAATGGTAAGCGGCGGCAGGAGGCGGATTGCATTCTGTCCGGCTGTGAGGACAAGAACCCCGTGCGCGATCAGCTTCTGGGCAAGTGCGCTGTGCTGTCCATCCGGAACGATGATGCCGAGCATAAGACCGGAGCCGCGTACCCCCTTGATCAGTGGAGAGTGGAACTCGAGGAGTTTTTGTTTGAGATAAGCACCTTTTTCGCGGACTTCTCTCAGAAAGGCAGGGTCATTGACGACGGAAAGCACCGCGTTTGCTGCGGCGCATACAGTTGGAGAACCGCCGAAGGTCGTGGCATGGGTGCCGGGGGTCAGTGTATCACAGCAGGATTTGGCTGCCATCACAGCCCCAATGGGCACGCCGCCGCCCAGTCCCTTTGCCATCGTGACGATATCCGGCTGTATATCATACTGCTGGAAGCAGAACAGAGAGCCGGTGCGCCCGATGCCGGTCTGCACCTCGTCGATGATGAGGAGCAGATCCTTTTCACGGCACAGTGCTTCAACGGCTTTGACGAAGGTCGGATCTTGCGGCAGGACACCGCCTTCCCCTTGGATCAGCTCCATCATGATGGCACAGGTGCTGTCATCTACTTTTGATTTGAGATCATCAAGATCTCCGGCTCTGGCATAGTCAAAGCCCTCTGTAAACGGGAAGAAGAAATCATGGAAGCGTGTCTGTCCTGTGGCTTTGAGGGTCGTGATGGTACGCCCATGAAAGGAGTTCCAGAGCGTCACGATCTTATGCCGTCCCATACCGTATTTGTCAAAAGCGTATTTCCGCGCAATTTTGATTGCACCCTCGTTGGATTCTGCGCCGGAGTTTGCAAAGAAGACCTTGCCCATACCCGTTGCGGAGACAAGTGTTTTGGCTGTCTGCACCATCGGTGCTGTAGTGAACAGGTTGGAGACGTGCATGAGGGTATGGATCTGTTCTGTGATCGCCTTGGTCAATACAGGGTGGTCATAGCCCAGACAGTTGACTCCGATGCCCGAGGTCAGGTCGATGTATCGCTTGCCGGATACATCCCAGAGGGCAGACCCCTTGCCATGGTCGAGGGCGATGGGAAATCTGCCGTAGGTCTGCATAACATACTGTTCTTCTTCTGCTTTTAATTCTTGATAGGTCATAAGTCAATCTCCCATACGATCAGATAAACATGGTTCCAACACCGGCATCGCTTAACAGCTCGATCAAGATGGAGTGCTTGATGCGTCCGTCCTGAATGTTTGCACGTTCTACGCCGTTACGGATCGCCTCAACACAGCAATCGACTTTGGGGATCATGCCGCCCGAGATCACCCCCTCTTTGATAAGGGCAGGCACTTCGGATACTTTGAGGCGTGTGAGCAGTGTGTTTTCGTCCTTTGGATCGCGGAGCAGACCGCGTACATCGGTCAGCAGGATGAGTTTTTTCGCGCCAAGTGCAATGGCAAGCTTGGCGGCGGCGGTGTCTGCGTTGATGTTATAGTTGGTATCCTCGTCGATGCCCTGCGCAACGGTGGAAACGACGGGGATATAGCCGCGGCTCAGGACGTCGATCACCGGCTGCGGATTGACGGAAACGATATCGCCTACATAGCCGTAGTCGGTGTTTTGTGCATCGGTGAGACGCTTGGCACAGAACAAGCCGCCGTCCATACCGCCCAGACCAATTCCCTGACCGCCTGCGTGCTGGAGCAGGGTCACAAGATCCTTGTTGACCTTACCGCACAGGATCATTTGTACGATATCCATAGTCTCGCGGTCGGTATAGCGAAGACCGTTGACAAAGTGGGATTCCTTGCCAATCTTTTTCAACATATCAGAAATTTCAGGGCCGCCGCCATGTACAACAACGACACGCACCCCCACAAGGGACAGTAGAACGATATCATGAATGACGGCGTCTTTTAATTCTTTATTGATCATTGCATTGCCGCCATATTTGACGACAACGGTTTGACCATAATACTCCTGAATATAGGGGAGTGCTTCAACCAATACGCTTGCATTGGCGGCTGGATCGAATGTACACATAAATCTGCTCCTTAGGTGCGGTAGTCGCCATTGATTTTTACATAGTCATAGGTGAGGTCACAGCCCCATGCCGTGACCGAATGGTCGCCGTCGTGCAGATCGACTGTGATCGTGACCTCCTCTTGTGAAAGGATCTTCTTCGCAAGGGTTTCGTCAAAGTCCAGTGCGCGTCCTGCCTTGCAGACCGCAATATTTCCGGCAGCAGAACAAAATGCGATATCGACAGCGTCTGGATTGAATGTCTCACCTGAATATCCCATGGCACACAGGATACGCCCCCAGTTTGCATCCGCGCCAAACAGGGCAGCCTTCACAAGAGAGGATTTGCAGACAGCCTTTGCAAGCCCTTCGGCGGTATCCTCATCCTGTGCACCGTGTACCGTGCAGGTCATGAGACGGGAAGCCCCTTCGCCGTCTGCGGCGATCTTGCGTGCGAGTGTGATGCAGACAGCCTCCAATGCCTCGTAAAAGTCGGCGGCAGTCTCTGGCGTACACAAAGGTTCATTTCCGGCAAGACCATTCGCGAGAATACAGCAGGTATCGTTTGTGGAGGTATCACCGTCCACAGAAACACGGTTAAAGGACTTCTGAACGGCTTTGCGCAGGAGTGTCTGCAACAGGTCGCCATCAATGGCACAGTCGGTCGTGAGAAAGCATAGCATGGTTCCCATATTGGGATGGATCATGCCAGAACCCTTACAGATGCCACCCAGATGGCAGCACTTCCCGTTCACGGAAAACGAAACAGCCGCGGATTTTTCCACTGTATCCGTGGTCATGATCGCCGTTGCTGCGGCATCAGAACCATTCGGGGAGAGGGTCAGCGTATGGAGGTTCGCTTCGATACACTCGATATTGAGCCGCTGGCCGATGACACCGGTAGAGCATACGATGATATCATCTTCAGGCAGACCAAGCAGCTTGGCGCAGGCAGCAGATTCGCGGTTCGCGTTTTCCAGTCCGTCGGGGGCGCAGGCGTTGGCGTTGCCGGAGTTTACGATCACCGCTTGTGCGCGCTGATTCGCAAGATGGGCGCGTGTGACCTCAATGGGGGACGCCTGTACCCGATTTTTTGTGTACACAGCGGCAGCTGTACAGGGGACATTGGAATAGATCACCGCGGTATCATTTTTAGAGGAGGACTCTTTGATGCCACAGCGTGTAGCACCGGCTGAAAAGCCTTGCGCGGCAGTCACGCCGCCTGAAATGATTTCATACATGAGGGGGGATGCTCCTTTCTATGGGATCAGTCCGGTAGTCTCCGCCAGACCGAGCATGAGGTTCATATTTTGGACAGCCGCACCCGATGCGCCTTTACCAAGATTGTCAAAGAGGGCGGTCACGATGGTCTGCGTGTCATGTCCATTTACAAAAAGTGTCAGTCCGTCATGTCCTGCCAGCGTGTTGGCGGAGATCATAGCGGAGCCAGCTTCGAGGGGGGCAACGGAAACCAGCGTTTGCCCTGCATAATGGGCACAGAGCGTCTCCCAGACAGTCTGTGCGCTGTGGGTTGGGAGCATGATCGTGGTTGCCATGCCCTTATAGTAGTCATCTACAATGGGGCAGAACACAGGAGGCTGTGTCAGTCCGCATACGGTCTGCATCTCAGGCAGATGCTTATGCCGGAGGTTCAGAGCATACATGCGTGGGGCATAGAGTTCGGTGCGCTTTTCCGATGCTTCATAATCCGCGATCATGTTTTTACCGCCGCCCGAATAGCCAGTCAGGGAAAAGCAGGTGAGCGGCGTGTCTTTCGTAAGCAGCCCGCTCGCAATGAGCGGATAGACGGAGGCGATCAAGCCTGTCGCATGACAGCCGGGATTGGCAACGCGTTTGGCGCACGCAATGGCATTGCGGTGTGCGGCGGAAAGCTCCGGAAATCCATACGCCCAGCCGGACGCCGTGCGGTGTGCGGTGGAAGCATCAATCACGCGTGTCTTGGGGTTCTCGATGAGCGATACCGCTTCCCGTGCCGCCGTATCAGGCAGACACAGGAAAACGATATCTGCGGCGTTGAGAAAACGCTTGCGTTCAGCGGTATCCTTGCGCTTGTCATCATCGATGAGTAGCAGCTCCAAGTCATCACGCGCACCCAAACGCGCATGGATCTGAAGTCCGGTCGTGCCTTCCTTGCCATCAATATAGATCTTTGGGCGCATCAGGCTTCCTCCTTTTGTGCGCGCAGGAAGCTCCGGATCATTTCGATCTGGCGCGATACCTCATCGGGAGCAGGGCCGCCCAGAGAGCGACGTTCACGCACACAGGTTCCAAGATCGATCGCATGATAGATATCTTCCTCAAACAGCGGAGAGAGTGCTTGATACTCTGTAAGGGTCAGCGTATCGAGTGTCTTGCCTTGCTCAATGCAGGTATGCACCAGCGTACCGGTTATCTTGTAGGCATCACGGAAAGGCATCCCCTTTTTGGTGAGGTAGTCGGCGCAGTCGGTCGCGTTGATGAAGCCGCGCTTGGCTGCGTTCTCCATGTTCTTTGTCAGGATGGTCATGGTCTGGAACATGGGCGCAATGACCGTGAGACAGTTCTTTACGGTGTCGATCGCCTCGAAGGTGGCTTCCTTATCCTCCTGCATATCCTTGTTGTATGCGAGCGGGATCGCTTTCATAAAGGTCAGGAGCGTGGTGAGTGCGCCGTAGACACGCCCTGTCTTGCCACGGATCAGTTCACAGATGTCCGGATTCTTTTTCTGCGGCATGATGGAGGAGCCGGTCGAGTAGGCATCATCAAGCTCGATAAACTTAAACTCCCACGAACACCAAGCAATGACTTCCTCTGAGAGACGGGATAGGTGCATCATCAGAATGGAAAGATCGGAGCAAAGTTCGATGCAGTAATCGCGATCGGATACACCATCTAGGGAGTTATCCATGACGGAGGAGAAGTGCAGGAGTTCTGCGACAAGGGAACGGTCGATTGGGTATGTCGTGCCTGCAAGTGCACCCGAGCCGAGCGGCAGGGCATCCATGCCTGCAAGGCAATCATCCAGACGGCGCACATCACGCCGAAACATGTTTGCATACGCCATCAGGTGATGGGCAAAGGTGATTGGCTGTGCGCGCTGCAAATGGGTGTAGCCGGGCATGACCGACTCGCGGTGCTGTTCTGCCACATCACACAGCACTTGCATAAAATGCAGCACCAGTGCACGGATCTCATGGATCTCACGGCGTACATACAGGCGCATATCCAGCGCAACCTGATCGTTGCGCGACCGTGCAGTATGCAGCCGCTTGCCGGCATCGCCAATGCGCTCGGTCAGAAGCTGCTCATTTGCCATGTGGATATCTTCATAGAGGGCGGGAGAAAATTCGATCTTGCCTGCTCTGATATCTGCGAGCAGCCCTTGCAGTCCCTGCGTGATTGCAGCGGCATCCTCCTTTGAGATAATGCCCTGCTGTGCCAGCATCGTCGCATGGGCGATAGAGCCTTGGATATCCTCTGCATACATACGGCAGTCAAACATAACGGATGAGTTGAAGTCATTTACGATCGCATCGGTTTCCTTTTGAAAGCGTCCTGCCCACATTTTAGCCATAATAAAAAATCCTCGTTTCTAAATCGCAGTTACATGAATGTTATATAAAAATACACGGGACAAGTCGTCTTGCCCCGTGTGAGTTGGTCAAGATTATTCTACCGAAGGGAAGCCGGAACCCGTTTTATCCTTGAGCGAGAGGTCATGCATGGCACGAACCTTGAGCGGCAGACCAAAGAGATTGATGAATCCGGCGGAATCCGCTTGATCGTAGGAATCGTCCTCGCCAAAGGTTGCGATATCCTCCGAGTAGAGTGAGTAGGGGGAGGTAACGGAAGCCGGAATGATATTGCCCTTGTACAGCTTGAGTTTGACATCGCCTGTGACGGTCTGCTGGGTCTCGGTCACAAAGGCAGTCATCGCTTTACGCAGAGGGGTATACCACTGACCATTATATACGAGATCGGCAAAGTGGAGTGCCAGCTGCTGTTTGTAGTGCTGGGTCTCCTTATCCAGTGTAATTTCTTCGAGTTTTTGGTGTGCAGCGTACAGGACAGCACCGCCCGGTGTCTCATAGACACCTCTGGACTTCATGCCCACCAGACGATTTTCCACGATATCCAGAATACCGCAGCCGTTTTCGCCGCCTAGTTTGTTGAGCGTCTCGATCAGGGCAACGGAATCCATTTGCTCTCCGTTTACAGCGGTTGGAACGCCCTTTTCAAAGTGGATGGTGACATAGGTCGGCACATCGGGTGCCTGTTCAGGCGATACGCCCAGCTCCAGAAATCCTGGTTTATTGATCGGTGCTTCGTTTGCCGGATCTTCGAGATCCAGCCCTTCGTGGGACAGATGCCATAGGTTTTTGTCCTTGGAATAGTTGGTTTCCTTGTTGATCTTCAGTGGGATGTTGTGCTTTTCCGCATACTCGATTTCCTTTTCACGGCTGTTGAGTTCCCAGAACCGCCAAGGTGCAATGACATCCATGTGCGGCGCAAATGCCTTGATTGCAAGTTCAAATCTCACCTGATCGTTGCCCTTGCCCGTGCAGCCGTGGCAGATCGCGTCTGCGCCTTCCTTGAGGGCGATCTCAACGATGCGCTTTGCAATGATCGGTCTTGCGAAGGAAGTGCCCAGCAGATACTGCTCATAGGTCGCACCAGCCTGCATGGTCGGAATGATAAAGTCATCTACGAATTCCTTGGTCAGATCTTCAATATAGAGCTTGGAAGCACCGGTCTTGCGTGCTTTTTCTTCCAGACCATCGAGCTCAGTGCCCTGACCGACATTACCCGAAACAGCGATGACCTCGCAGCCGTAATGTTCCTTGAGCCACGGAATGAGAACGGAAGTATCCAGACCGCCAGAGTATGCCAAAACGACTTTATTATATTTCTTTTCCATCTGAAAATCTCCTCCAGAATCAGTTGTTTTTAAGATGACATTATTATACGCCTTGACGCTTGAAAATGCAAGAAGAATTTTATAAATATTTTATAAAATGAATAAATATACAATCTGCGTATGGAAAGATGGAGAAAAATGGGGGCAAAATCTCTCAAAAAACAGAACAAATCCCTTGCTATTTCAGCAGGATAGGACTAAAATAGCATTATATCTGATTGGACTGGCGTTCTCTTCTGGAACGCCTCTTTCATAAATAAGGGGATAGAAATTTTATGATTCAGGACAAGAATTTGACCATGCTCACCGATTTTTACGAATTTACCATGGCGAATGGCTATTTGGAAAAGGGGATGGGCGATCGCCGCGCATACTTTGATATGTTCTTCCGCCGTGTACCAGATGGGGGCGGATATGCAGTCATGGCTGGTGTAGAGCAGCTGGTGCATTACTTCGAGAATCTGCATTTTACAGAGGACGATATCGAGTATCTGCGCGGACGCGGCTGCTTTAGCGAAAAATTCCTGCAATATCTAAAAGATTTTAAATTTGAATGCGATGTATGGGCTGTGCCGGAGGGTACGCCGATCTTTCCCGGTGAACCGATCGTAACCGTAGCAGGCCCCATGGTACAGGCACAGTTCGTAGAAACGATGATCCTGCTTACCATCAATCACCAGACCTTGATCGCAACCAAGGCAAGCCGCATTACACGGGCAGCCAAGGGACGCACTGTGCTGGAGTTTGGCTCTCGTCGGGCGCAGGGCTATGACGGCGCGGTATATGGTGCGCGTGCAGCCTATATCGGCGGCTGTCAGGGGACTGCCTGCGTTCTGGCAGATCGGGACTACCAGATTCCGGCAGGCGGCACGATGGCGCATTCTTGGGTACAGATGTTTGATACCGAGTATGAAGCTTTCCGTGCCTATGCGGAGATCTATCCGGATAACTGTGTGTTCCTCGTCGATACATATAATGTACTGAGGTCAGGTGTGCCCAACGCCATTCGGGTCGCAAATGAAGTGCTGGCACCGATGGGGATTCGTCCCAAGGGTATCCGTCTCGATTCAGGTGATATTGCATATCTTTCCATCAAGGCGCGTGAGATGCTTGATGCGGCAGGCTACACCGATATGCAGATCATGGCTTCCAATTCGCTGGACGAATATTTGGTGCGTGATCTCATTGGTCAGGGTGCACAGATCGATTCCTTTGGCATCGGAGAACGCCTCATCACCTCAAAGTCTGAGCCGGTATTCGGTGGTGTATACAAACTTGTTGCCGTGGAAAATGAACAGCATGAGATCATCCCGAAAATCAAGGTTTCCGAGAATGTGGAGAAGATCACAACACCACACTTTAAGAAGCCCTATCGCTTCTTTGATAAGCTGACCGGAAAGGCATTGGGCGATGTTTTGACCCTGCATGATGAGGTCATCGATGAGGATCAGCCTTATATGCTGTTCCATCCGATCCATACATGGAAGAAAAAGCTCGTGACCGATTATGTGGTGAAGCCCTTACAGGTACAACTCTTTGATAAGGGTACGCGCGTGTATGATTGTCCGCCGATCGAGGAAGTGCGACAGTATTGCAGCGACCAGATCAACACCCTTTGGGAACAGATCCTTCGCTTTGAAAATCCGCAGACTTATTATGTGGATTATTCGGAAAAGTTGTGGCGCGTGAAGAATGAACTGCTGGAAGCAGTGGAGTAAATGAAAATAATCCTATATCATAATACGGAAAAGAAACGGAGTGTATCAAAAATGATACACTCCGTTTCAGCTTGTAGAAAAAGGCTTTTCGCTGTTTTTTATTGGAGCAAAGCGACCCCAAATCTTCAAAATCCAAGGACATGTGCCTTGGATTTTGCCCTCGACCCGCGCCATCGGGCGCGAAACCGGGGGTATCAGAGCCAGTTTCTACTGGAACTGGCTCTGTATCCAGGGGGATTGGATCCCCTTGGAAAGACTGTCGAAGTTTTTCGACAGTCTCAAACGGAGTGTATCAAAAATGATACACTCCGTTTCAGCATACAGGATAACAGCATGGCTTTAGAAAAGATGCACAAATATTTTTATTGTCAGAATCTTCTGCGAATACATTTTCCAAGGAATCCAAGAGCGGCACCACCGATTACAAAGGGGATCAGAGGAGCAGATGCAACCGATGCAACAGCGGCACCGATACTTGTTGCAACTGAGCCAACCCCAGCCATAACAGCACCGCCGATCGCGGTACTGCTGACAGTAGCGGCAGCACCAGCAACGGCTGAACTGACAGCCATACCAGCAGCCGTACCTGCTGCAGCGGACACAGCCGTTCCTGCAAGGCTCAGTGCAGCACCGCTTAGATAGGCACTTCCTGTGATCACGATACCATCTGCTATAAAATCAGAAGCTGCCTCATCAAAGCTTTTGTCTCCAGAAACAAGATCATAGATCGTAGCACCCATGTTTAAGGAAAGCCCGACTCGGGCAGCCAGTTTTGCACTCGCCAAACCGGCATAGTGCGCAGAGGCGGCGGTAGCTGTGAGGGGAGCAGTGGAACTTCCGGTGATCTTGCTTTCCCATTGTTGGGCTCGTGCAAGGCAGTCAGCCTGCGATTTATAAATCGCAGATTCCTCAACCTGTAATCCGGCAGCTCGCGCATCATTGGCAAGGGCAGAGTTGCCGCGGTCTACAATGATTTTTTGACCTTTGTATTTTGACCAATCGATCTGATGGGCTTTATAGCCTGCTTTTGCTTGCAGGAGGGTTTCGTGTCCGTTTGCATCCACTATAATAAAATCAGCTGGACCATTGTTGTTCAGTACATCGATCGAAATGCCTTTAGAAGCGGAATCAGCTGCATGCAATTCTTCGAATACAAAGCCTCCATAGCCCTTGGTACCACCACGCATGGTGTTATAAGAAGAAAGTCTGGATGCCAATTTGCTATAGATGCCAGCGTTTTTCAGGCAGGCTGCAATTTCAAAGGGGACAGTCACATGCTCATTGAGCGATTGCATAAATATATCGATCGCTTCAAGTGCCTGATCCCCATCGATATCGTTAACGGACATCAATTTTTCGCAATCATCTTTTTCCAAACCCGTCAAGTATGCCAGTTCTTGTGCCGTGAGGGTACTGGACATATCTACTTTTGATTGGCAGGAACTCTGTTTTTGTGTATGATCCAGACAGTTTTGGTTACAGAATTTGTGTCCGTCGGATGTTTCGATCCATTTTCTCATGTGTTTTCCGCAAGCAGAACATCTGGGCAGGATGGATTCATAGCAAGCGTCGGAACAGAACTTTTTGCCATCCTCGGTCTCGAACCACTGTTTCATTGGCTTGCCGCAGACAGCACATTTGGGAAGGGTCGTTTCAAAGCATGATTCACTGCAATAATGTTTTCCGGATCGATCATGGAAGCCTTTTTGGATCGGCTTGCCGCAGACAGAACATCTGGGCAGAGTGGATTCGTAGCAAGCATCAGAGCAGAACTTTTTACCATCCTCGGTTTCCGTCCACTGTCTCATTGGCTTACCGCAGACAGAGCATCGAGGAAAGGTGGTTGCAAAGCAAGCGTCAGAACAGAATTTTCTGCCATCTTTTGTTTCGATCCACTCTTTCATGGGTTTTCCACAGACAGAGCATCTTGGCAGTACGGATGCAAAGCAAGTGTCAGAGCAGAATTTTTTGCCGCCTTCAGTTGAGATCCACTCTTTCATGGGTTTGCCACAGGCAGAACATTTGGGAAGCGTGGATCTAAAACAAGCGTCAGAGCAGAATTTTCTGCCGTCCTTTGTTTCGGTCCACTGTTTCATGGGTTTTCCGCAGACAGCACATCGGGGAAGTGTGGACTGATAACAAGCATCAGAACAGAATTTTCTGCCGTCCTTTGTTTCGGTCCACTGTTTCATGGGTTTTCCGCAGATAGCACATCGGGGAAGTGTGGATCGATAACAAGCATCAGAACAGAATTTTCTGCCATCCTCTGTTTCCGTCCATCGTATCATAGATTTGCCGCAGACAGAGCATCGAT
>JAHHRO010000005.1 GCA_020025755.1 Butyricicoccus sp.
GCAGTCCATTTTCTTATTACTTTTTATAGTACACAGTCTGTACCACGCCATCTATGACTGACACCGCACCTGCGCGGTATTCTTTTCCGGTCGAGCACAGCCCTGCCTTGCGCTTTGAATACATATCCACCGCGATCGCTTCATGGTTTTCTGCAACAGGCATAACTGTTCCATTGACGGTCAGTTCGCTTCCGTCCCAAACGATGGTATCGTCGATCGGCTGTGCTGCGCCCAGTGTGACAGAATATTCATCATTCTTTTGAACCATCTGTTCCAGCTGATACAGTCCTGCATAAGCTTGACCGGACTCATAATTTTCGATCCGCACATCTGCATAGATCGTGCTGCCTACGCACACGATCCGCACAGAGGGCTGTGGCAAATAAGCCGCTGTCCCCTCCACAGCACGCAGATGCAGTGCATGGTAAAGCATAACTGCCATTTCCGCACGCGTGACCGGCTCTCTGGGATTGAGTTTTCCCTTGCTCGTGCCTGAGATCACACCTGCATCGACCAGTGCCGCAACAGACTCTACGGCATACGGTGCAACCCGTTTTGCATCGGTAAACTTGGATAAGTCCCCTGCCTTGAATGCCAGCCCCGTGCGATCGAGCGTTCGTTTGAGCATGACCATCGCATCCTGACGGGTCAATCGTTCAGTCGGCCGAAAATCATTTTTGTTGCCGCCGTTTATGATCCCAATGGCACGCGCTGCATCCACCGCTTTTGCATAGTATGCATACTCACGCACATCCGAGAATTTTTCATCCGTACTATACTTCTGCATATCATACGCGCGGTAGAGCATCAAGACAAAATCTGCACGAGACAAGGATTCAGCCGGACTGTAGATCAGGTTTCCCGTACCTGTTACCACACCGGTATTGGCGAGATAATCAATGGCATGGAATGCCCATTGATAACCTGTGTTCACATCCGCAAAATAGACTGAACGATCAGGAATATAGATCATGCCGCCCGTTCGGACGGGCACAATGCTTGGTATCTCCTCATCCGGCTTGTCCTGCGGCACAGTGGCCGCTGCACAGGCAGTTGTTGTAAGGAGCAGGAAACACATCTGGCAGACAGCGAAAATGCGGATCCATTTTTTCTGCATATTGAAACCTCCTATCAGAAGAATTCTATAATTTTTCCACCCAATTATAGCATATAGACTACAAAAAGTATATCCAAATTTATACAATTCATTCGACCGAAAACAAGCTCTTTATGCACAAAAATGATAAAAAAACACCGTCCAACCTCTGGTTCGACGGTGAAATTTTTACAGAACATAAAATTACTGTACAGCGTTGAGCTTCAGAGTCAGAGTGCTCTTCTTATGAGCAGCAGTGTTCTTGTGCATCAGGTGCTTTGCAGCAGCCTGATCGACAGCCTTAACAGCAACCTTGTAAGCAGCCTCAGCGGCAGACTTATCGCCAGCAGCCACAGCCGCGTCAAACTTCTTCAGAACAGTCTTGAGCGCAGACTTCGCCATCTGGTTCTGCAGGCTCTTCGCCTTGATTACCTTAACGCGCTTCTTAGCGGACTTAATATTCGGCATGGGTTCCACCTCCTTCGGCTTTCCAGTCATCAGTATTCTTACTATATCATCTTTCCACCTAAATTGCAAGTGTTTTTTTTATTTTTTTGCATATACTCTAAAATTTTTTCACACGCTAGAGGAGAGAACGCGAAATAGAAAGGACGATTGGAATGGGATTTCGTACAGACCTTGCACAGGAAGCCCTTGTGCATACCTACGGCACAGGTACGCCGCACGGTATTTTGCAGAGTGACCACACGGCATTCGGCTTTTCGATCCACACGGTAGAGGTGCAGACCGATGAAGCGGCACACGCTTTGGGCAAGCCGATCGGACGTTACAGCACCCTGCAAATCGACCCACTGATGCGCCGTGAGTCGGAGGCATTCCCGCGTGCCGTACAAGCTCTTTCTGTCATTTTAACCGACTGTCTGCCAGAAATCAAGTCTGATTCTGCAATTTTAGTCATTGGTCTTGGAAACCGTGCCATCACGCCCGATGCCGTTGGACCTTTGACGATCGAGCATATTCTGGTCACTCGCCATCTGCGCGAGCAGATGCCGCAGGAATTTGCCGCATGGCGTCCGGTTTGTGCCGCCGCTTGCGGTGTTTTGGGGCAAACCGGCATTGAATCCGCCGAATTTACACGCGGACTATGTAAAACTGTGCAGCCTGCTGCGATCGTTGTGATAGATGCCCTTGCCGCAGGGCAGCTCTCCCACCTGACGCGCACCATTCAGATCACGAACGCCGGCATCGTCCCAGGGTCTGGCGTAGGCAATGCACGCGCCGCCTTCAATGCCGCCGCCTTTGGTATCCCTGTGATTGCCATTGGTGTCCCCACCGTCGTCGATGGCAGCAGTATTTTATGTGACGCAGACGCCCCAGATGCCGACATCCTGCCTGAGCCTGTCTTCGTGACTCCGCGTGAGATCGACCAGCGCGTGCGTGATACGGCAAAGGTCATCGGCTATGCCATCAATCACGCCTTGCAGCCGCAGCTGACGCTGGAGGATCTCGACCTGCTTTTGGCGTAAACTTGTCTGCATACCAACGCCGCTTGGGACATAGATTAGGATCACAGGATTTTCCGCACCAAAGGAGTGACTGTCTCATGCCCCACCGTCCTGTCCGCAAACGTTCTGGCATCCTGATGCCTGCAGCCGTCCTGCTGCTCTGCGCCGTCCTGCTGCTCATCAGCCACCGCATGGGGGGAGATGCACAGGCAGACGCACTGCTGGACGCGATCGCGAAAAATCGAACCTTCATTGCGTCCTCCATTGCACTGGAAACCGGGATCCCCACGCCGCAGCTTGCCCCCTCTGTCCCAGCGCAGAAAACCACAGAGCCGAAGAAGCCTGCCGCAGAACCCACGATGGAAAGTGCACCGCCTCCGGATATGGATACACAGCCGGAGGCACTTCCTCCGGCTGAGGACAAGCGTGATACCAACATCGAGATCCGCAATGACGCAAATATCGATGTGGATATCGATGCTATGCTGAAAAATCCCATCCAGATCCATGCCAAACAGGACGGATCTCCTCAAGTACTGATTTACCACACCCATGCAACCGAAGCCTACACGCCCTCGGGCAAGGACACCTACAAGCCATCCGGTGACTACCGCACGCGCGACAAAAGACAGAGCGTTGTTCGGGTGGGTACTGAGCTTACAAAAGTTCTGGAGGCACGCGGGATCGGCGTTATACATATCACGGATATCTTTGATGACCCTGCCTATAATGGTTCCTACGGGCGATCCCTCGCCGCCGCCGAACAGGCACTCAAGAAGAATCCTGATATCAAGGTCACGATCGACCTGCATCGGGACGCGATTGTCACCAAGGACGGCGCACAGCTGCGCACGGCAAGCACCATCGGCGGTCAGGATGTGGCACAGCTCATGCTTGTTGTGGGCACAAATGCCAGTGGGCTGGAGCACCCCCACTGGCACCGAAACATGAATTTTGCCGTCAACTTGCAGGCGGATGCAAACGGCGCATATCCCGGTCTGATGCGCGATGTCAACCTGCGCTCCCAGCGATTCAACACCCATCTGCGTTCTGGCTCCCTTCTGCTGGAATGCGGTTCATCGGGCAATACCTTGCAGGAAGCACTGCGCAGTATCCGTATGTTCGGCGAAGTGCTTGCCGACCGTCTGCTTGCATAAGGCATGCCTCTATGGTACACACTATCCCCGAAAGGGGGGCTTTTTTTGTCCATACACCTCACAACCAATTTATCCGAAAACCTCGAATCCCTGCGCGCCCTGTTTGCACAGGACAATACTTTTGTCGCGCGAACGATCCAGACGCAAAGTGGTCTGCGCTGTGCCATCCTTTTCTTTGACGGTATGATAAGCAATCAGGCGATCAATGAGTCCATTTTGCGTCCGCTCATGCAGACACGAAGCAAAACGCTGACCGCACAGGCGATCGCAGATGCCATCGTGCAGATCAACGAATGCAGTCTTGCTGCCGATCCAGATGCCATGCTGTCTGCCATACTCTATGGTGATACTGCAATCCTCATTGATGGAGACAGCCGTCCTGTGATCGTCAACACCAAGGGGTTTACCACCCGTTCCCCCTCAGAACCTGAGAGCGAAAAGGTGCTGCGCGGTCCGCGTGAAGGGTTTACCGAATCCTTTATGACCAATCTTTCCATGCTGCGCCGCCGCGTCAATGACCCACGCCTTACCTTTTCCTTTGCTCGCTATGCAGGCGAAACCAACACGGTCGTCTGTGTCTGTTGGATCAAAGGGGTTACGCCACCTGCCCTTGTCCAAGAAATGCAGCACCGGATCCGTAAGATGTCGCTCGATGGCATTCTGGATTCCAACTATGTCGCCGAATGTATCCGCGATGCGCCCAGCTCCCCATTCCCCACGCTGGGCACGACCGAACGCCCCGACGTTGCCGTATCCCGTCTGTTGGAGGGGCGTGTTGTGGTGCTGACCGATGGCAGTCCGGTCGCACTCTCCGCCCCCTGTATCTTACAGGAATGCTTTCAGGCAAACGATGACTATTATATCGCGGTACGGCAGGCAGCTGTCTCGCGTACCTTGCGTACAATCGGTTTTGGGCTGTCCATTATCATTCCGGCACTATATGTCGCACTGCTGGGATTTCATCAGGAGCTTTTGCCGACGCGTCTGCTGCTTGCCATTGCCTCCGCACAAAAAGGCGTGCCGCTCCCTGTATTCTGGGAGATCCTGCTCCTGCTTCTGGTCTTTGAAACACTCAAGGAGGCAGGTACGCGCACGCCCAGCGTTATGGGCTCTACCATGTCCATCGTAGGCGGTCTGGTTTTGGGACAAGCCGCGGTTTCCGCTCGTTTCCTCTCCGCACCAGCCGTGATCATCGTGGCAATTGCCGCCGTAACCGGTCTGACCGTCCCCAAGCTGCAATCTGCCGGACTTGTCCTGCGCTTTTCCCTGCTCGCTGCCAGTGCCGCCGCCGGACTATACGGCTTACTGTTTGGGCTATGTCTTGCAGTCGCACATCTCTGTACCCTGCGCTCGTTCCACTGTCCTTATCTGTTGAACCTCATCCCACGCGTTCACCCAAATCTCGATGATGCATGGCTGCGTGCTCCATGGCGCGATATGCCGCGCAAGCGATTTCTGGCACGGGAGGAGGATCAGACATGAAGCGTATCGTTCTTGTGATCGTCCCACTGTGTGCTGCCCTTTACACGGGCGGTGTCGGGCATGGTGCCGGTGATCTTCTGCCCATCCTGAGCGCGAGTATCTCTCAGGATGCTGCCAGCACCTTACAGCTGACAGCAGAGGGGGTGCGGCAGGACAGCCTGGAGGGCAATGCGACATCGGTCTATCTGACCGCCACCGGACAAAGCCCCGACGCGCTGCTCGTCGAGATCGAGCAAATGCTTGCCGGACAGATGTACCTCAGCCACGCGCGCACGATCGTCGTGGACGAAGCCGCTGCCAGAGAGGCTCTTGTTCCGATCGTGCAGACTCTGCTTAGACGCAGCGATGTCCGCCTGACCCTGCGCATTGCTGTGGCACGCGACGTTCCGGCGGATTCCATCGTGCGTGCACAAGCCGTTGCAGAGGAGATCCCCGGTGCAGCACTCGGTGCACTTCTGGACGCACACGCAAAGCGCGGCAGCCTGCCCGACCTTCCACTTTGCCGCATCGCAGACCGCATCTTATCCGACAGAGATTTTTCCTTGCCTGCGCTGACACTCACTCCGGACAGCCGCGTGATTCCGGCAGGCACTGCCCATTTTCAAGCCGGACACCTGACACACTTTTCCGGAGGTACTACCGATGCCTGATAAAATTTTCCCCTACGGGCAGGGCGCAATGTTCTTCTTGCTCATCCTTGCCCCTACGCTGTTCCTGTCCGCAAATGACTGGCTCCACGCAATGTGTGCAGGGCTGCTTTTCGTACTCCTTGCACTCTTATGGCTTGCCCTTGCCAAGCACTTTCAAGTGCGTGACCTCTGGACATGGATCGCACACACTCCCCACGCGCTGAGACAAACGATCTATTTCGTTCTGATGCTGTCCAGTGCTGGCTATGCCGCCTATACCGCATGGCGCAGCGCGGTTTTCCTGTCTCAAACCGCACTCAAGCTATGGAATGTGTGGCTCGCCGCACTTGGACTCCTCATCATCTGCTGGTTCATTGCAAAGCAGGGTACACCCGCCCTCTTTCTTTGGGCGATCCCCACGACCTTGACAGTTGGACTCATTGCCCTGCTCTCCCTTGTCCTGTCCTTTCCCGATTGGCAAATGCCCGATCTATCCGGCACATTTCTGTTTTCCGGCATGGCGCGCCGAACGCTGGACGGTATTCCCATCCTGATTGCCTTTCTCTTGTTCACCGGCTTCGATCCCACGCTGCCGCAGGGACGCGCGATCGCACTAGGCGGAACCCTCGGCGCAGTCCTCACCGGTGTGATTATATTCCGCGCCAACGCAGTTCTTGGCGCGCACTGTGCGCGTATTCTGACCTATCCAGCCTATGCCGCTGCCGGTGTTTTTCAAGTTGGTGCACTCGCACGCAGTGAGATCCTTTTTGGCAGCATCTTCTTTTTGTGCCTCGTCGCACGGATCGCGCTGTCTATCCGTGTCCTGCAAACTGCATACGCAGCATTGCGGCAAAAATAACAAAACAGGCTGACCCTTTTCAAAAGGATCAGCCTGTGTCATTTTAGAGTTTTGGCAGAAGTTCCTGCTCGATCGCGGTATCCACCGGCATACCGGAGAACCCAATCGAAGCAAAGGCATCCACAAAGCGTGTTGCCGACGCAACCAGCAGTGAAATATTGTCTGCTACAAAGGTAATGACCTTTTCCAGCTCCAGACTTGCGTCAAGCAGAGTATTGTGCTTCAAATAGATCTGCCCTGCCGGTGCAAAAAATCCGAAATTGCCCAGCGCAGAGAAGTCATTGCAGTACTTGCAGGCACGCTCGACCTGCTGTGCATTTTCTTCCGGCACGTTCTGGAAGATGGTCACAAAGAACTGTAAGAGTCCGTTGTTCTCGTCTGGCAGGGCGATCGGAATAAAGCACGCCTCGATTGTAACTTCCTTTGCGATCTTGCCCAGCCGCTGTGTTTCTGCACGCAGCATGAGCGGAGTTGTCTCGCTCTGCTCGATCAGTTCGGAACGGAACCCGTTCTGTCCCAGCACATCATTCATACATGCAAGGATCTGCTTCTGCTTCTTTACGTCCATAACTTACCCTTTCTTGATGCCAATATCTTTCCGGAAATGTGCGCCGTCGAAGTGGATCTTATTCACATCGGCATACGCCTTTTCGATCGCCTGATCGAGTGTTGGTGCTGTCGCCGTCACACCCAGCACACGGCCGCCGCTCGTTACGATTTCGTCACCCTGCTTTTTGGTTCCGGCATGGAACACAAAGGAATCGGTCACGGCATCTAAGCCCGTGATGACCTTTCCCTTTTCGTATGCCTTCGGATATCCGCCCGATGCCATCACGACACAGCATGCCGCCTCGTCTTTCCATCGGATATCCATTGCATCGAGTTTGCCATCAATTACCGCACCAAAAATATCATAGAGATCGCTGTCCAGTCGAGACAAAACTGCCTGTGTCTCCGGATCACCGAAACGCGCATTGTACTCGATCACCTTGGGACCCTTTGGCGTGAGCATCAGTCCGAAATACAGCACGCCCTTGAAAGGTCTCCCCTCGGCTGCCATCGCCGCCACGGTGGGCTTGAAGATGGTCTCCATGCACTGCGCGGCGATCTCATCCGTATAGAAGCGAGAGGGCGAGAATGCACCCATACCGCCCGTATTCGGACCTGCATCGTTGTCGTATGCGCGCTTATGATCCTGTGCAGACGGCATAGTTTTGAGGTTTTTTCCATCCACGAATGCGAGAACGGAAACCTCTGGACCGGTCAGGAACTCCTCGATCACGACACGCGCACCTGCGCCGCCGAATGCGCCGCCATCTATGGCATCGCGCACGGCTGTGATCGCCTCCTCCTCGGTCATCGCAACGGTAACGCCCTTGCCGAGTGCCAGTCCATCCGCCTTGATGACGATGGGCGCACCCTGCTCCTTGATGTAAGCGATCGCCTGTGCGGAATCCTCGAACACGGCATAGCCTGCGGTCGGGATGTGATATTTGTGCATGAGATCCTTTGCGAAGGACTTCGAGCCTTCGATGACAGCCGCATTTTTATGCGGGCCAAACGCGCGGATGCCAGCCGCTTCCAATGCGTCTACCATACCGAGGGCAAGCGGATCATCAGGCGCAACCATAACCAGATCGGGCTGATGCGCCTTTGCAAATGCCACGACCCCTTCGATATCGGTTGCCGCAATGTCTACGCACTCCGCAACCGATGCAATACCGCCGTTGCCCGGCGCACACCAGATATGATCCACCTTGGGACTTTTTGCAAGCGTTACGCAGATCGCATGCTCACGTCCGCCGCCGCCAATTACGAGAACTTTCATTCATTATCCTCCTTGTTTTCGCGTCTGTATTCCCATGAATACACAAACGCCGCAGGTAAAAGTCAAAACACATTCCAGCAAGACCGCCCCCATATCCGGCAGTATAAACAAACCGGTCAGCCGCAGGATCTCCAGCACCGCAAAGAGGACAACAGCCAGCGTGCTGAGCTGATGTGCCCAGCCCATCCATCGGTTTTCCAGATGCTCGCTCGTCCCGTTTGCGATCCCCATATAGCCCAGCAGCCGTGCGATCCAGCAAAATGATCCTGTAAAATGGGCGAGTACCAGCAGGACAAAGCCTGCAAGGCATCTGACCCCACCCATATCTTTATCCATGTGTTATATCTCCTTGAAAACAGCAGAGCGGGCTTGCCCGCTCTGCCATATCGTTTCTTAGTGATGGAACAGACGTGCGCCTGTGAATGCCATCACGATATCATACTTATTTGCTGTCATAATGACATGGTCATCACGAATGGAGCCGCCCGGCTGTACAATATACTGTACTCCAGACTTGCGTGCGCGCTCTACATTATCGCCGAACGGGAAAAATGCGTCAGAGCCCACCGTGACACCGCTCTGTGTCGCGATCCACGCCTTCTTTTCCTCCATGGTCAGCACTTCCGGCTTGACCTTGAAGGTATTTTCCCATACACCGTCTGCCAGAATATCCTCATATTCATCCGAAATATAGATATCAATGGCATTGTCACGGTCTGGGCGGCGGATATTGTCCACGAACTGCAAGCCCATTACCTTTGGATGCTGACGCAGATACCAGGTATCTGCCTTTTGTCCAGCCAGACGGGTACAGTGGATGCGGCTCTGCTGACCGGCACCGACACCGATCGCCTGACCGTTCTTGACATAACAAACCGAGTTGGACTGGGTGTATTTGAGCGTAATGAGCGCAACGATCATATCACGCTTTGCTTCCTCTGACAACACCTTGTTTTCTGTCACGATGTTTTCCAGCATTGCCGCATCGATCTTGAGATCATTGTGTCCCTGCTCAAAGGTCACGCCGAAAATATCACGCCGTTCGATCGGCTTGGGTACATAGTTTGGATCGATGCTTACCACATTGTAGCTGCCCTTGCGCTTGCCCTTCAGGATCTCCAGTGCCTCGTCGGTATACCCCGGCGCAATGATGCCGTCGGATACCTCAACAGACAACAGGCGTGCCACATCGGCATCACACACATCGGACAGCGCGACCCAGTCCCCGTAGGAACACAGGCGATCGGCACCGCGTGCGCGTGCGTAGGCACAAGCGATCGGAGACAACTCACCCTCTACGAAATAAATGGCTTTTTCAGTCTCGGAAAGCGGATATCCAAGCGCAGCACCAGCAGGGGATACATGCTTAAAGGAAGCCGCTGCCGGATAGCCGGTTGCTTCCTTGAGCTCACGCACCAGCTGCCATGCATTGAATGCATCGAGAAAATTGATATATCCCGGGCGGCCATTGCGCACCTCGATGGGCAGTTCCCCCTCCTCCATAAAGATGCGTGCCGGCTTCTGATTTGGGTTGCACCCGTATTTGAGTTCCAGTTCCTTCATATTTGTGCCTCCCAATTACTTTGTGTGTTTGTTCTTGATAACGGTTTGGGTCTCGCCTGTCTTTGCATCCACATAACGCACAAACAGAGAGATCTTGTTCCACGGATTCATGGCATCCCACAGATATTCTGCATACTTTTCGATCGGGATATCCTGCACATGAACACACTTGGGCTCACCGCGGAAGAACGGGAGCGGATCGCCGTCACACATATAGGTATGGATATAATGTCCGCGCCCCTTAACCGGCTTATCGTATTCAAAGAAGTAACGCTTGCATGCATCCGGATCACTGTGGAAGTGCTTCAGAATGGACAGCGCATACGAACCATCCGGATTGTGCACCGCCGAGATACGGGAGGTGAAGTTGGGTGCGTCCGGCTCAAAGCGGCGCGTGCGCAGGGCATCGATATAGCTCTTGCCCTCTGCCATCGCGTCACGGATGGTATCGGTCTGGTCACCATTGGTGATGATGGTGTGTCCCTGATAGGTACGCACTGGATGATAGATGATAAGGGACGGATCGGAGCACTTTGCAGGATCGAATGCTTCGGTGCGGATGCCGTCCTCTGTCGGAACAAACACACGATTGCGGCTGTTCTCACTGCGTCCCATAATGAAGTACACCATGACATAGGTATCTGCACTTGGGGTACAGCCGATCATCAGACCGCGGCCCGGATATGCGTTGGACTGTAATTCGTCGGTAAAACGGAATACATTTGCGTTATCAGAAACAAACATGGTATTTTCAGCCATAAGAAAATGCCTCCTTGTGTTTATACATCGGGTTGAATGAGAACCTTACCGTCCACAACAGACAGCCGATCCTGACAGAACAGCGCAACGGCTTGCGGCAGGATGATATGTTCTGCCTGCGCCATAACGCGCTTTTGCAGGCTTTCCGCCGTATCATCCGGCATGACCTCCACAGCCTTCTGTAAAATGATCGCACCGCCGTCTACGATCTCGGAAACAAAATGTACGGTCGCACCTGTGACCTTGACACCCTTTTGGAGTGCCGCCTCATGTACACGCAGACCATAGAAGCCTTCTCCGCAGAAGGACGGGATGAGGGACGGATGTACATTGATGATGCGGTTCTCCCACCTGCGGCAGAAGGAATCGGGAAGCACGGTCATAAACCCAGCCAGAACGATGAGTCCAATGCCCCGCTCGCACAGCATCGCATCCAGTGCCGCACCATAGGCTTCACTATCCGCAAAGTCGCGGCGGCGCAGGACAGCCGTTTCTATCTCTGCCTGCTGTGCGCGTGTCAGCGCATAGGCATCCGGGTTGGAGGATACTACAAGATCCAGTACGCCTTCGGGCAGTCTCCCTTGTGCCGCCGCATCGATGAGTGCCTGTAAATTGGTTCCCCCACCGGAAACCAAAACTGCAATCTTTATCATTCTTTTCTTCCTCAGCGCAGTGTAACGCCCTTGTCACCTGCACAGCACGCACCGATGATATAACCGGTTTCACCTGCTGCACGAATGGAAGCAAGTGCCTTGTCCGCGTCTTCCTTTGCGACTGCCATGACCATACCGAGACCCATATTGAAAGTATTGTACATGTCGCGTTCCGGAATATTGCCTGCGTGCTGGATCACCTGGAAGATCGGCAGGACGGGAGCTGCTGCCTGCTCAATAGAAGCGCACAGACCCTCCGGCAGCATACGCGGAATATTTTCATAGAAACCACCGCCCGTGATATGGCTGATACCCTTGACATCCACGCCGTCGGAGAGCAGCTTTTCTACGGTCTTGACATAGATCTTGGTCGGGGTCAGAAGTGCTTCTCCCACGGTCATCCCCAACTCGTCGCTGTATCTTCTGACCGACTTTTCATTGATGCCCAAGGTCTTGCGCACCAAGGAGTAACCGTTGGAATGTACGCCCGAGGATGCGATACCGATGAGCACATCGCCCACCTGCATGCGGCTGCTGTCAATCATCTTCGGCTTATCGACCATGCCCACCGAGAAGCCTGCCACATCATATTCATCCTCCGGATAGAAGCCGGGCATTTCTGCGGTCTCGCCGCCAATGAGGGCACATCCAGCCTGACGGCAGCCCTCTGCGATACCGATCACGATGTTTGCCACACGCTCGGGTACGTTCTTTCCGACTGCGATATAATCGAGGAAGAACAGCGGCTTTGCGCCGCAGCAAACAATATCATTGACGCACATTGCAACGCAGTCAATGCCGATGGTATCATGCTTATCCATCAAAAATGCCAGCTTCAGCTTGGTTCCTACACCGTCTGTGCCGGAAACCAGCACCGGCTCCTGCATTCCCTTGATATCCGGAGCAAACAGACCGCCAAAGCCGCCGAGCGTACCGATCACGCCCTTGGTAAAGGTGCTTTCTACATGCGGCTTCATCAGCTTTACAGCCTCATAACCTGCAACTACGTCAACACCGGCTGCCTTATAGCTTTCAGAACGACTCTCACTCATAAAATGAATCTCCCTTCAAAATCACCAACGATCGTTGGGCTTATGGGCGGCAATGCCGCCCTTCCTGATGGCTCCCAGCTTATTCAGAGAGCTCCATTTCAAACATATTCTTCTCTACGCTTTCGGGAACCGGCATTGGATATACGCCTGTAAAGCACGCATCACAGAAGGTGCAGCTTGCGCCGACTGCGATCTTGTTGGCTGCCTCCACGGAAAGGAAGCCCAGAGAATCCACACCGATGATCTCGCGCATTTCTTCCACGGTATGGTTGTGTGCCAGCAGCTGATCACTGTCCGGAATATCCGTGCCAAAGAAGCAGGGATAGCGGAACGGCGGCGCAGAAATACGCATGTGTACTTCCTTCGCACCTGCATCCCGAATGAGCTTGACCAATCGTCCTACAGTCGTACCGCGCACGATGGAGTCATCGACCATGACAACGCGCTTTCCCTCTACCGCACGGCGCAGGGCATTGAGCTTGAGCCGCACGGAACGCTCACGCTTGTCCTGCCCGGGCTGGATAAAGGTGCGGCCGATATAGCGGTTCTTAATGAGTCCGACACCATACGGAATGCCGGAATATTTTGCGTAACCGATCGCTGCCGGAATGCCTGAATCGGGCACGCCAATGACGACATCCGCCTCGACGGGGTGCTCCTCGCACAGATAGCGACCAGCCTCCTGACGCGCCTCCTCAACGGAAGCACCATCGATCACGGAGTCCGGACGGGCAAAGTAGATATATTCAAAGACGCAGGCTGCGGTCTTTTCATGGATACCCGAATCAATCGAGCGTACATTGCCATCCTCCACGACAACGACCTCACCCGGCTTGATATCGCGAACGAACTCTGCGCCCAGTGCATCGAGTGCGCAGGACTCCGAGGCAAAGATCACTGCACCGTCTTCAGCACGCTTGCCCATGCACAAAGGGCGCATGCCGCGCGGATCACGCGCCGCAATCAGCTTGCGCGGCGACATGACGACGATGGAATATGCGCCGATGATCTCCTTCATTGCCTCTACGACAGCCGCCTCGATGGACGGCGTAATCAGACGCTTGCGCACGATGGTATATACCAGTGCTTCGGTATCTGAGGTGGAGCGGAAAATACCGCCGCCCATTTCCATCTTGCGGCGCAGTTCGGAGGCATTGACCAGATTGCCGTTGTGCGCAACCGCCAGATTGCCCTTGACGTGGGTAATGGCAAGGGGCTGTGCGTTTTCGCGAGACGGCTGACCGGTGGTAGAGTAACGCACATGACCGATCGCCATATTGCCCTGCATGCTTTCCAGCGTCTTTTCGTCAAAGACATCATTGACAAGACCCACATCCTTGTGACAACGGATCACGCCCTTATTGCACACGGCAATGCCGCACGCCTCCTGTCCGCGGTGCTGCAATGCAAACAGCGCAGTGTATGCTTCATGTGCCGGACTGATCGTTGCCCCCTCCGGCAAGTAAATGCCAAATACACCGCATTCTTCATGGACCGCATCTCCATCGAATGGCGTACGCGGCAGCTTCTTCATCTTATATTTCATGTTGCTTGTAACCTTTCAAACAAAGTTTCAGAGTGGAAAGAAAGGGAGCGTTTCAGCAGCAACTGACCGCCAAAACGCGTCCGATTTCTGTTCTGTGTAATTGCTCCGCAGATTACTTGCCCATCACGCGGCGCATGATCTCCTCGTATGCTTCCTCTACGCCGCCAAGGTCACGACGGAAACGATCCTTGTCCAGCTTTTCGCCTGTTGTCTTGTCCCACAGGCGGCAGGTATCCGGAGAGATCTCATCTGCCAGAATGATCTTGCCATCCGAGGTCTTTCCAAACTCCAGCTTGAAATCTACCAGTGTCACATTGAGCTGATCGAAGTATTCCTTCATCACTTCGTTGACCTTGAACGCCATTGTCTTGATCTGATCGATCTCTTCCTGTGTTGCAAGGTTCAGTGCCAGTGCATGGTAGTCATTGATGAGCGGATCCCCCAGATCATCGTTCTTGTAGGAGAACTCTATGGTCGGATCTGCAAATACAATGCCTTCTTCCACGCCATAACGCTTTGCAAAAGAACCGGCAGAAATATTGCGGATGATAACCTCAAGCGGTACGATGGTCACTTTCTTTACAACGGTCTCGCGCTCAGACAGCTGCTCTACAAAATGAGTTGGAATGCCCTGCTTTTCGAGGAGCTGGAACATGTGGTTGGACATGACATTATTGATCACGCCCTTCCCTGCGATCTGTCCCTTCTTCTGTCCATTGAATGCAGTTGCATCGTCCTTGTAATCTACAATATAGAGTTCTGCGTCCTCTGTTGCAAATACCTTCTTGGCTTTTCCTTCGTAGAGCTGTTCTTTCTTCTGCATGGTCGTTTTCTCCTTTGTTACGATATGATTGAACGTGTATAAATGATTCAAACGGAACGCTTATTCCTTCGCCGCAAACTGCGTGCGGATTTTTTCATCCTTTGCGGAAACTTCCTCTGCCATGTCTGCCTTGAACTTTGTCAGGCGGTCTGCCAGAACGCTGTCCTCCACTGCGAGCATCTGTACTGCAAGGATCGCCGCATTGTCTGCGCCATCCACTGCGACACAAGCCACCGGAATGCCCTTGGGCATCTGTACCATAGACAGCAGGCTGTCAAGTCCTCCCATCATAGAGGTCTTGATCGGCACACCAATGACCGGCAGAGTGGTGTATGCTGCGATCACGCCGCCAAGATGCGCCGCCTTGCCTGCCGCTGCAATGATCACACCAAAGCCTTCCGCACGCGCATTCTTTGCAAGTGCTTCCGCTGCGAGCGGGGTGCGATGTGCAGATACAACGCGCACCTCATACGGAACCCCGAATGTGTCGAGCCGCTTGACTGCTGCCTCCATAACGGACAGATCGCTGTCTGAACCCATTACAATACAAACCTTTTTCATGTATTTCCTCCAAGTTCCAAGAAAAATCTTTTGGCATCAAAAATAAAATGCAGACGCGGTTTTTCTCCACATCTGCATTTATCTTCAAAAATATGCAACTTCACCATAAACGTTCGCAAAACGACCCAAAAATACCGTACTTTCAGGCATAAAGGTGCGATCCCAGAAACAATCCAGCTTGTTCATGCAGTTTTGTTTCATCTTCATCACGCCCTTTCTTGCAACGATACAGGTGATACAGAACAACTCTGTCTGCCTCTATTTTACACACCCTTTTCACGCTTTTCAAGAGAACTTTTGAAAAATCGTATAAATACACAAAAAGCAAAACTTTTGTCTTGCTGCCTTGGTACTTATCACCTTAAAGCCTCCTGTTCTGCCTGATGAATGAGTGCTGCTGCACCACGCGTATTTTCCAGTTCGCGTTCACGCAGAAGCTCTGCCGTTGCGTGTACCTCCTCATCGAGCTTACCGGATACACACTCATCAATGAGAGGGCACAGCTTGTCCGCCGTCACCTGTGCCAGCTGGATACAGGTATGCGAGCCAATATATTTGAGGAATCCATCCACCTTGATATCATAGCTCATCCCAATGACCGGCACACCACGGCAGGCGGAAAACATAAGGGAATGCAGGCGAATGCCGATAACGGTTTTCATACGCGCCAGCAGACCAATGGTCTCCTCAATGGGCAGACGGCACTCTACCATATAGTGCGGACATTTCAGCTTGTCTGCAATCATGCGTGCCGGACCAACGTCACTTGGAAACTCGATGGGAACGAATACCGGCGTCAGCCCATGTGTATGATATGCATACTCCGCCGCGCGTGCGATCTCATCGCTGACCGCCTCCAGTCCCTTCCAGTTGCGCAGGCTGAAGCCCAGATAGCGTCCATCCACCGGAATACCGAGTGTTTCCATGACCTGATCCATCTGTGCCTCGCCTGCCGGATGCAGGATAATGGTCGGATCGGCTGCCAGCCGGATCTCCGGCTCCACGATCCCCATGCGCGTCAACTCTCCGCGTGACAGGTCATCGCGCAGGGTGATAAGATCCACGGCGCGGTTGATGGTCTTAGCTGTGTGACGGCGGTTGCCCTGCCGCTGAATGGGGCCAATGCCACAGCCATACATCATAACCTTACAGCCCAGCTTCTTTGCTGCATCCAGCGTAAAGAGATAATATTTGAGTGAGCGTGTAGAGGTGACATCTTGCATCAGGCTGCCGCCGCCATTGATATAGAGGGCAGCACGACGGAACCGGTACATGATAACAGGCAGATTGAAGGTATAAACGGCCCCTGTGCGGTAAAGCAGCTTGGTCTCGCTTGGGCGGCGTGACATGACCGTGATCGATCGGTCAGGGTCAAATGCACGCATTTCCTGCACGATACCGCTCAGGATCGCATCATCGCCCGCATTTCCGCGCCCATACGCGCCGCAGATAACGATGCCGTCACGCTTGTTCTTGGGCTTGTGGTACAGCCGCACGACACGTTCATAGTTGGCTTCCTGTGTGCGGCACATGGTATCGAGCGAATACTCACGCGTCGCCTTTTCGTAGAGCCGCTCGGCAAACAGCTTGCGGTGGGCAGGATCACTGCCGAATTTGATGAGCTGTTTGGTCAGGGTCTCATGGTCGCGCGGCTGAAAGATGTATCCATTCTCTCCACTGTCGATCAGTTCACTCATACCACCTACATCAGAACATATCGTTGCGCAGTGCTCCAATACACCTTCCAAAATAGAATATGGGAAGGTCTCGGAAATCGAGGTCAGTAAATTGATATCCATTGCCGCAAAAAACTTGTTGATTGGAGCGACCCAGCCGCAGAATGTAACACGGTCGGCAACCCCAAGACTCTGCGCCAGTTCACGCAGCATCTTTTCATCTTCGCCGTCACCGGCAATGAACAGGCGCAGCTGCGGTACTGCATGTACCGCACCGGCAAACCCACGGATACAGGTCGCAATGTCCTTCACGGCCGTCAGTCTCGCGGCAATGCCGCACAGGATATCATCGGGCGCAAGGGTCACATTCCACTGCTCCTTACAGTATGCCGCGCGATCCAGTCCTTCAAGCGGATTGCCGAAATCCATTCCATTATAAATAGTGCAGATCTTTTCCGGATTGAAGCCGCGTGAAATGAGGGTACGCGCCATACGGTCTGCAACTGCCTGATGGAAGTCCAGAAAACGCAGGGCTATGGTGTTGGCAAGCCCGTTGGTCCACTGTTTCAGTGGATTGCCTAAATAGTCATATCGGTAATCGGAATGCACCGTTGTCAAAACAGGGATATGGCATGACCAGCCGCGCAGCATTGCGCCCACAACATTCGCCTTGCCGCCATGGCAGTGGATCACATCGGGCTGAAATTCTGCAATAATCTTTCGCACCTCATTGCAGCAGTGTATTGGATTGAGGCTCGCAATCACGCGCACATCGATCCCGTTCTTTTCCGCCTCACGCGGAAACGGACCATCTCGAAATGAGATCAACACGACCTCGTTGCGTTCTCTCAATGCCTGAATGAGGGTCATGATATGGGTCTTGGCTCCTCCAACGTCGCCGCCGCCCATCATTTGTAGGATTCTCATGCAATGCCTCCATGGTATAATTTCTTTCCATAAACTATTATACACAAATCCTGTCTGATTGCAATTTATCTCAGGAGATGTTATACTGAAAACCATCAAAAACCTACGATTCCCATTGATCGAACCGTATCAAAAAAACATTGGAAGGAATCCAACCCATGTCTGAAAAAAACACGATGACGCGCAATGCCATGCTGTTCCTGCCCGCAAAGATCGCGGAAGGCATACTGCTCATGGCAATGTCGTCGCTCTATTCCCACATCCTTACCAAATCCGCAGTCGGACTGTTCAACGCAGCCAATATGATGGTGAACTTTACTTTCCTGCTGATTGCGGCATGGATGTCCAACTCCAATACGCGCTATGTCGCGGAAGAATATAAGAAGGATCGGGCAGCCTGTCTGTTTTCTACCATTACGCCGATCTATCTCCTGCTGTGCGGCATTGCGTCCGCTGTAAGCATTGGTCTGTATGCCTTTACCCATGAAAGCTATTATCTGCTGGGCGCGGTCATGTTCTGCACCTACTCTGCATTTACGATCCTGAACAATACGATGGTACAGCTCTCGATCATCCGTCCGGCAATCGTGCTGAGCCTTACCTCCGCCTCGCTCAAGCTGCTGCTTGCGATCCTGTTTGTAGGCGGAAAATCAGGCTTCCACTCCCCCACGCCTGCTCTGCTTGCCAATATCCTTGCAGACGGGGTCGGCGCGCTGGGCGCGGTCTTTGCGCTCGGCATGCCGCAGGTGGTGCGCCTGCGCCGCTTCTCCCAAACCATGCTCAAAAAGCTGCTCGCATTCGGCGTTCCGCTCATGGGTGTTGCACTCTGTACCGCCCTGCTCAACCTGATCGACCGCTTTCTGGTGCTTGGGATCTATGGAGACGAAGTATTCGCGGTGTATTCCAGCAATGTCTCCATTCCATCCTCTATTTTCAACATGCTGTCTGTCGGAGTTCTGCGCGGTGTATATCCCGCCGTTCTGCGTGCTTGGCGTGAAACCGGCAAGGACGAGGCACGCGGATTGCTGAGTGCAGGGGTGCGCCTTTATATGCTGGTCGCATTCCCTGCTGCATTCGGTCTGACCGCCGTGGCACTCCCCTTTACGCGCATTTTCTTTGACACGGGTTACGATGCCGGCGCACCTGCCATCGGTCTCATGTCTTTTACCATGGTACTCATGGGACTGACCGAATACGCAAACAAGGGCTTTGAACTGGAGCAGAACACGCGTCCTGTTATCCTGAACAGTGCACTGGCGACCCTCATCAAGATCGTATCCAGCGTGGTGCTCATCAAGCAGATAGGCTTTCTGGGTGGCGCGGTCGGCTCGGTGATCGCACTCGGATGCTACTTTCTCATTACTTCCATTCGAGTACGCCGCTACTTTATGTGGCACGTTGCGCCGCGTACTTTCCTGCGCATTTTCATTTCCGCCCTGCTTTGCGGTGCGGTCGCGTTTGGCTGCACGCTCCTGCCCGTCGGCAATCTTCTGCGCCTTGTACTAGCCATCGCACTGGGAGGGCTGACCTATGTGGTCTGCATCATCGGTTCTGGAGAAGCACGCGAAGAAGCGGCACTGCTCATGAAAAAGTTACATCGTTCCTGATTTTTCGGCTTGAAAAGTGCGTTACAGAATGGTATTATAAATAATAACTTTATTTGAAGTTTTTTGACCGTTTATACAAAAGCTATGATTTTCGGGGGTTATAATTGATGCAGTTATTGGAAAATGCGATTTTAGAGCGCGGCAGAGTGAAGGACGGCGAAGTTCTCAAGGTAGATGCGTTCCTCAACCATCAGATGGACGTTGCGCTCATCAACGAGCTGGGCAAGGAATTCTTCCGCCGGTTTCAGGATCAGGGCGTGACCAAGATCCTGACCATTGAAGCATCGGGCATCGGCATTGCCTGCATCACAGCACAGCATTTCGGTGTACCGGTTGTTTTTGCCAAGAAAACGCAGTCGCGCAATATTGACGGCGAAGTCCTGACCTCTCAGGTCACTTCTTTCACCCACCAGCGTAACTATGACATTATCGTTTCTGCACGCTTTTTAGATCCGTCCGACCGCGTGCTTCTGATCGATGATTTCCTTGCAAAAGGCAGCGCAATGCTGGGTCTCATTTCTCTGGTACAACAGTCCGGCGCACAGATCGTTGGCGCGGGTATCTGCATCGAAAAGGGCTTTGATGTCGGCGGAGAAGCCATTCGCAATCTTGGCATCCATGTCGAGTCCCTTGCGGTCATCAAGGAAATGCAGGATGGGCAGATCGTATTCGATCACGAGATCGAGCCTGCCTGATCTTTCACAAGCGGATAGATGGATCACCGCCATCTATCCGCTTATTTGCTTTTTTCTGCATGGGCAAAGGCTTTTATCCGTCTTTTTTTCTCATGTACCCTTGATATCGATTGTATTTATCTATATAATAAGGAAGTAACGATTCTGAAAATCTAAAATCCAGATAGAGAGGCGTAAACACTATGGAGTTTATCAGCACCCCGAAGCAGTATGTGGACGCAGTACAGGACGCTGCTGCTTCTATTGGCAAATCTGTCACATTCCGCGGCACGGTACATCGTGTGCGCGATATGTCCGATTTTGCATTTGTTGTTATTCGTGTCAATCGCGGCCTGATCCAGTGCATGTTCTCCGGCGAGGTAGGCGGCATGACCAAGGCAGATATTAAGGACGGCATGGTTGTCGAAGTTTCCGGCACCGTGCGCGAGGAGCCTCGCGCAGAGCATGGCTTTGAGGTCGTTCTGACCGAGCTTGAGATTCTGTCCCGTCCGGCTGACCAGATCCCTGTCCCACTCGGCAAGAAATATCTGGGCATGACACTTGACGCCGAGCTTCCGCTCCGTCCCATTACCCTGCGTCATCCACGCAAGCAGGCGATCTTCCGCATTCAGGGCGCGATCGCAGACGCTTTTGCAGAGTATATGATAAGTCAGGGCTTCACCCATATCCACACCCCGAAGATCGTATCGGCTGGTGCTGAGGGCGGCGCAAACATCTTCAAGCTCGACTACTTCGGTCAGCAGGCTTATCTTGCACAGTCTCCGCAGTTCTATAAGCAGTATACCGCCGGCATTTTTGGTCGTGTATTCGAGATCGGCAATGTATACCGCGCGGAGCGTCATAATACCTCCCGACATCTGAACGAGTATATCGGTCTGGACTTCGAGATGGCTTATATTGATTCCATGCAGGATGTCATGGAGATGGAAACGGGCATGCTCAAGTATGTTGTTTCCTACCTTGAAAAGAACTGCAAGGAAGAGATCGAGATGCTGGGCACTAAGCTGCCAGTGATCGACAAAATTCCAACCGTGACTTTCACCGAGGCGAAGGAGATCATGCAGGAGAAGTTTGGACATAAGTCCAAGAACCGCTACGACCTCAACCCAGATGAAGAAGTCATGCTGTGCCAGTGGGCACAGGAGACGCATGGTTCTGAGTTTGTTTTCGTCACCCACTTCCCGTCTGCAAAGCGTCCGTTCTATGCAATGGACGATCCGGAGAACCCGAAGTTTGCTCTGTCCTTCGACCTGCTGTTCCGTGGTCTGGAGATCACAACCGGCGGCCAGCGCGTGCATGACTACCATGAGCAGGTGAAGAAGCTGGAAGACCGCAACATGGATGTATCCCTGTTCGAGTCTTTCTTGATGATGCACAAGTACGGCATGCCGCCGCACGGTGGTCTGGGTATCGGTTTGGAGCGTCTGACCCTCCAGCTTCTGGGTCTCAAGAATATCCGCGAAACCTCCATGTTCCCACGGGATATGACCCGTCTGATCCCGTAAGCCATCCAATTTATAAAAAATGAAGCAGCAGCTGCCATGAAATGCAGCTGCTGCTTTTTCGTTGCTTCATGCAAAAACGGTGGTTTACACAAAGCGTGCAAACCACCGAACAACGATCAAATCAGTCCTCGATTTCGAGGTAATCTTCCAGATCCTTAAACAGAGCGGTCGGATCGATATCATCCTCAACAACCAACTGGAGTGGCTCATTGAGGGACAGCAGGAACATACCCAGCAGGCTCTTTGCATCTACCTGACCGGACTTACCGAAAATCCAGATATCGTAGCTGTACTTGGATACGATGCGGTTGATCTGCTGAATGTCTTCTGTATTTTTTACCTTGATTTTTCTAGTCATGAGGGTTTCCTCCTTTTAATAATTGGACTTACATTTTCACTGTCTTCATTATAGTATGTTTCCCTGAAAAATGGAAGTGTTTTTTTTAAGAAAACACAATTTTGTAAATCTTTGCCTGCGAAATTTCAGCTTACGTCTCGCAGGCACTATTTTCGTCCTTTTCAACAAATTTCGTACTATACTTTTGTGCAAATAGACAGATTTCAAGAAGAAATTTTATACAAAAATAAAAATCATTCAGCATGTCAAAAAAGCCTCTGTGCCAGTTTCATCTGGAGCAAAGCGACCCCAAATCTTCAAAATCCAAGGACATGTGCCTTGGATTTTGCCCTCGACCCGCGCCATCGGGCGCGAAACCGGGGGTATCAGAGCCGGTTTCTACGGGAACTGGCTCTGTATCTAGGGGGATTGGATCCCCCTGGAAAGGCTGTCGAAGTTTTTCGACAGCCTCAAATCATTTTCCTTTGTCTTCTTCTTTGCCTGCCAGAATGCCCACAATGCCACACAAAATCCCAGAGGTTGCATATACCGCCGCCGCAACACGCCCCACGTCACTGTGTCCATTTCCATTCCCCAAAAATAAATATAATAGAAAAATAATCGTCGCAATCATCATAATCACGCTGCACAAACGATCAGACTTGCTTTCTTTTTTCTCCAATGCATTTGAAAAATCTTTCTGATTTTTCTCTATATTATATTTTTCATGCTCCAGTACACCATATACCAAAACACCAACACCCAATGCGATAAAACCCAGTCCTATGCCATCTATAAAATGTGTATCCCAAATATCTCCGATCGCCCAAACCAGCAATGCTGACAGGATCATGCCAATTCCCGAGATGATCCAAAAGGGATAGCGTTTTCGTGCCGCAGACAATTCCTCCTCTTTATAAAGCGGTATCAAAACCGCGTGCTCCTGCTGAAACTGATGATGCCAGATTGCAGACAGCACAAGGATCAGCACCGCCGGAATCACAAAGAGGAAGAATGCGATCCCCTCCAGCCTATGCGGTGCAATGGCAGCCCCTACCGGTCCAAAAATGCACAGCATGACGCCCAATGCAGTCATCCGCGCCCGCCGTGTCATATGTGCGTCATACCCGATCGTATCGGTCTGTTTCTGCGCCTGCACATCCCCACGCAGCAGGGTATCCAAATCGCAGTCAAACCGATCGCTGATTTGAAGAAGCTTGTCGAGTTCCGGAAATCCGCTGTCTGATTCCCACTTACTCACCGACTGTCTTGTGACCTCCATCTGCTCTGCAAACTGCTCCTGTGTCAGCCCTGCCTCAGTGCGCAAAAATCTTAGATTTTCTCCAAAACTCATGCACGACCCTCCTTTATCCTTGATACCACTATCTTACTGTTTTCTCTATGCAATCTCCAGAAATTTGATGTTGCGTTTGCGTTTTCCCCTGTAAACTTTGCGTTGCACTGGCGTTTTTCCACCTGTTACAGTGCAATAAAAAGGCGCAAAGCTGCACTGTTATCCCTTTTCCGCATTGCGTGCCATGCGTCTCGATTCCACCAGAACATGATTGAGTACGCCCCCCATGATGAGGGTGGTACTGGTGAGGTACAGCCAGAGCATGAGCACGATCAGCGCACCGATCGAACCATACAGGATATTATACCGCCCCATGTGATCGACATAGTAGGCAAAGCATCGGGTCAGCACGATCCAGCCAACGAGCGAGGTACAGGCTCCCGGCAGGGCGGCACGCCATCCGACACGGGTCGGCGGCACCAGACGGTACAGCAGGATCAGGAACACCAGCGCGATCACGATCGCCGCCGGATAGCCAAGATACTGGATCATGAGCAGCCATGTATACACCATCGGGAACCAGCGCATCACAAGGCGCAGAAATTCCTGCCCCACCACAATCAAAAAAATACTCGCACCAAGCAGCAATAACAATCCACCGGTCAAGATGAGCGACACCAAAACATTGTGTATGAGCGTATGCGCTGCACTGCTGTGATAAATACGCCGCATGGAATACATGATCGAACGAACGGCACGGGACAGAAAATACAGTGTCAGTCCGCTTCCCAAAATCAGCGGACGCACTGAGTCATTCGATCCAAGGAACGTCATATAATTGACGATGATCTGCTGTACATCCTCCGGAAGAAACTGCGTTGCATGCAGGATCGTCACTTCTGACAGATTGGCAAGTCCCAAAAGGGAGTTCATGACCATGATGAGCGGAAACAAAGAAAATAACAAAAAAAATGCCAGCTCCGCAGCGGCATGTGCAACCCCGTCTTTAAAATATCGCTCCACCAGCCGCACGGGGATATACAGCGGTCGCGGTAACTGATTCACCGATCTAACACCATCCTTCCTTTTCCCTATTTTACCAGCATCGTGCATGCTTGACAAGGCATATCCCGTCGAGTCTATTTGACTTGTCTCCTACTCTATGTTAGGATAATACTACCGAACAAAATTTCGATTTCAGGAGGCAGTGCCATGCTCCCTTGTACACGCGCCCATACCTGCTGCTTTACAGGCAGCCGGCCGGAAAAACTCGGCTTTGACTGGCAGTCTCAGCCATACCTGTTCGATATGCTGCGCCGCGATCTGTCTGCTGCGATCGTCCGCGCCATTGAGCAGGGGTACACACACTTTATCACAGGAATGAGTCAAGGATTCGACTTGTGGGCTGCCCGTGAAGTGCTCAATCTGCAATATGATTATCCACAGATCGAGCTGATCTGCGCCCTTCCCTTTGACGGCATGGAACAGAACTGGCCTGACTACTGGAAGCTCCTGTTCCATCAGGCACAGTCCGGAAACCTCACCTGCACCATTGCCCCATCGTACTACACCGGCTGCTACCTCGCACGGGATCGTTTTATGGTAGAGCAGTCCAGCCGCGTCATCTGCTGGTATAACGGCACCAAGGGCGGCACTCGGTATACCCATGATTATGCCAAACGGAAGGGCTGCCAGATCGAAAATATATATCGCAGCGATATATTTATATCACTCTGATAAAAAAACGAGAGACCGCACGCGCGGTCTCTCGTTTTTTTTCATATATCCTATGCAAAATCCAGATCGAAGCGTGTACCTGCCGGTGCTGCAAAATACAGATATCCGTCCTTTTGCAGGGTCACGGTGTTCTTTCCGGTCACTGCACTTTGACCGATGCCCATGCCCTGTGCATCATATGCCGCAAAACCGCTTTTCTCCGGCATGGTAACGGTCATCGTCTTACCGTCCAAGGCTTCTCCGACATGGAACCATCTGCCATAGCCATTTTCCGGAATGGTCAAATGTGCATGCGTACCGCCTGCATACAGGGTCGGAACCTTCGTGCTGTCGATATACAGGGCATCGTTGGCACGCATATATTCCACGCCATCTTCCATAAAGAATACATAGTCCATCTGATCGCGTCCTGCCATCATGGGGATCTCGATCACAGCCTGAGCCGTATTGGCATCTATGATCTTGTTTCCTGCGAGATAACCGCCCAGTGCATCATCTGTGGCGATCCCTGCCATTGGAAGGATGGATAACCCTTCCGCATTGTATGCAGCATTGACTTGCAGGTATGCCTTTCCGTTTCTCGCCTGCCATGCCGCCTTGGCGTCCTCCGGCATGGGATACACTTCCAGCTTCTGTGCTGCATAGGTCTGGCTGTACTGCTCTCCTACCCCAGACAGAACCGCACGCGCCTCAGCTGTCAGATAAATTTTATCTTTCTGCTTTTGGAATGTATAGCGTGTCAGTCCCGTCTTGTCGCAGAATGTTCCATCTCCAACATACATAAGAACTTCCTTTGCACTTGGGTCGTAGGCATTGACTATGTTGAGCGCACCCTCTTTGTCCAAAGATACGCGGTACAAGATTCCCATACCCGCATATTGACCTTCATACGGAGAGAAATCCTGATCGAGTGGCTTTGCCTCTGGTGTCTCAATGGGCGCAGGCGACTGGATTTCCTGAATCTTACCGCTCTTTTTCAGCTGCTCCAAAACAAGCTGGGTCGCGATCATGCTGTTATAGGTACTGCTTCCGCCCGAACTCAACACAGCTGCGCTGATCTTCTGTTCTGGTATTACAATGAGCTGTGCGTGCATTTGAAGGGTATCGCCGCCCTTGGCCACTGCCTGTATGCCATAGGTATCAAAAGGTGTTGTCTGTACACTGTCCCAACCAAGACCGTATCCAACCGCATTTGGTGCATCGGGGAGCCATTGTCCCCTGCTGTACTCCTTTTCCATAGTCGCCTTGCGTGCGGACGCGGAAAGTACCTTGCTTTCCCCTGTAAACGCCTGCCCAAGTCGGCATAGATCTTCGGCTGTGGAATAGATCCCTCCGGTTCCAATGACACTGACGACCTCCGTGGGCATTTCCTGCTGTGGATTCATCATATCATAGCCGCGCGCGATTTCTTTGTGATCGAAACGATCCTGCGGCGTATAGGTATGCTCCATACCCAGCGGCTTTGTCAGGTGTTCATGAAGATATGCGGTAAATGTCTGCCCGGAAACACGCTCGACGATCATTTCTGCCAGTGTGAACCCATCGTTGCAGTAGACGGAAAATGCTCCCGGCTCTGCTTTGAGACGCTGTGTTTTGAGATCCTCCAGAAGGGAAGTATAACCCTCTCGGTTATCAGTATCCTCCAACAGGAAGCCATTGTTGAAGGTACTGCCCATAAGCCCTGATGAATGATTGAGCAGCATGCGCACCGTGATCTTGCGATAACGCTCGTCTGCCATTTTGAAATCTGGCAGATAGGTGATAACCGGTTCGTCCAGCTTAACTTTCCCGTCATCCACAAGCTGCATGATTGCCGCTGTGGTGAACAGCTTGCTTGCCGAACCAATGCCATAGAGCGTATCTTTCGTCAGGGCACGGTTTTCCTGCCTACTGTACACGCCAGCCTGTCCGCTCTCTGTGATGGCTCCATCCTGCATCACCGCATACTGCACGCTGGTCACACCGTACTTTTCCACAAGGGTCTGTGCACGCTGCTGTGCTGTGACACTTGGCTCTGTCAGCGGGTTTTCCTCCGCCGCAAACGCCGGAAAGCTCGGAAGCATCAGCAGTGCACTGAGCATTGCTGAAAACAGTCGTTTGTGTTTCATCTTGTTTATCCTTTCTGGTTTTCGGTAGATCTTATGATTCATACGATACACAGTTTCAGTCAGCCTGTCAAGTATTGGAACAGAAAAGATAGGAAATCTGAGATTTTCAGGGAATCCGTTGGGTTTTCTTCTCTGCAAAAAGATTTGCTTTGGAAAGCAGGGTAACGTGTCGCGCCGGCGACAGCGGCCAAAGGGCTGGAAACCTTGCGGTTTCCCCTGCCCTTTGGAAACTTCCCCATCCCTCTCCATCCGATTGACCTTTCAGCCGCCGAAAGGGTGTGAAAGTATGAACTTCGCCACAGGCGGGGCTCCGGCAGATCGGATTCTTTCTGCTTCTTGCCCCAAGGGTGTGAATGTATGAGCTCCGCCGCAGGGTGGGGCTTCTTCAGCCTTCTTACAAATTGGTACGGTGCACGCTTTTACAGACAATCGACAAGGTAAGTGCGGCACTTCCCTGACCAGCCCCTCCATGAACGCTCGCTTGAGCGTCGTCCAGCACCCAAATTAGGAGCAATGGACGTTCGAGCGCAGACCGCCAGTCGAAAGAATCCGCAGCGTTGGAACAGTCCGACCAGTGCACACACTGGTCGGCTCGTTCCGGATGCGGTAACGCGGCAAATCCCATAAAACAACGAAAACCTTCCTGCTAAAACGCAAAGAAGGTTTCCAGTCCTGTATGTGGAATCAACGCACGAACAGGTTTTACGATTGCATCAAGAACAAGCACCAAAAGAGGCTCCATAAATCCCGCCGGTGGCGGAGTTCATACATTCGCGCCCTTGGGGCATTGCCATTGTTCATCTGATGGAAGGGAGTGTTGGATTCATAAGGATAAGAACCGTAAGGTTCTATTCCTTATGCCGCCGTCGCGCGGCCGCGACACGTTACTCTTTGCTTTGAGACAAATTTCTTTTGCAGAAAGGAAAACCGGACGGACATTCCAAAGTGCTCCCTCTTTCCATAACAGAAAAGGCAGTCCCCCAGTGAGACTGCCTTTTTTGCTTTCTATCTATAATTGATCGCGTATCAATTAGAGAGACTTGAGGTAGTTTGCGATCTCATCGTTCTGGCAGTTCGCATAGAAATACTCTGCAAAGTGCTTGCCAGAGATGGTCTCCTTCAGGAACTGCTGATCGATTTCCTTGAGGATCTGCATGATCGGCTTATGGGTAACGAGCTTGACCTGATCGAGGATCTTCTTATTTCTCTGCTCAGGCTCTCTTCTCTCCTTCGGGTATCCGCCGCCGAACGGCTCAGAGAACAGCTTTGCAAAGGTATCACGCAGATTGATTTCTGCGCCCCATCCAAAGCCCTGCGCAAACGGCATTGCAATACAGTTGCCGTCATTCACCTGACCGAACAGGTAAGCGTCCAGACCGTTGGTAATATGGCCGCACAGTACGTTCGGGAAAGAGTTGCATGCGAGCATTGCACCTTGACCGGTGCCGCATCCGGTGATTACGAAATCGACCGCGCCGCTCGAGAGCAGGATACTTGCCAGAAGACCGTTCTTTACATAGGTCAGCTGGGTCTCGTCCTCTGCTGTGTACATGCCATAATTGAATACGATATGGCCTGCCTTTTCTGCCTCTTCCTTCAGGACCTCATAGATCTGCGCGTTCTTTGCTGCCTGAGAATTTTCGTTGATCAGTGCGATTTTCATTTTATGTACTTCCTTCCTTTGCTTACTCCGGCTGCTTGCCGATATATGCGAGGATACCGCCATCTACATACAGTACATGGCCATTTACAAAGTCACTTGCATCACTTGCAAGGAATACTGCCGGACCCATGAGGTCTTCCGGATTGCCCCAGCGTGCAGCCGGAGTCTTTGCAATGATGAACTGATCGAACGGATGACGGGAACCGTCCGGCTGGATCTCACGCAGCGGAGCGGTCTGCGGAGTTGCGATGTAGCCAGGTCCAATGCCGTTGCACTGGATATTATGGCTGCCGAACTCACTGCAGATATTGCGCGTCAGCATCTTGAGACCGCCCTTTGCAGCTGCATAGGCACTTACGGTTTCACGTCCCAGCTCAGACATCATAGAGCAGATGTTGATGATCTTTCCATGCCCCTTCTGAATCATGCTTGGCAAAACCGCCTTGGACATGATGAACGGACCATTGAGGTCGATATCGATGACCTGACGGAAATCCTTTGCACTCATCTCCAGCATTGGCGTACGCTTGATGATGCCTGCATTGTTTACCAGAACGTCGATCACGCCAACTTCCTTCTCGACCTTTGCGATCAGTTCGTTCACAGCGTCTTCATTGGTAACATCACATACATAGCCATGCGCCTTGATGCCCTCTGCCTCATAAGCAGCCATGCCCTTTGCGACGAGCTCCTCATTGATATCGTTGAATACGATCGTCGCACCTGCCCTCGCGTATGCGGTTGCGATCGCAAAGCCAATGCCGTAAGATGCACCCGTGATGAGAGCGATCTTACCGTTCAGGGAAAACTTTTCCATATCAAACATTGTTTGTTCACATTCCTTTCAGACCATGTCTATGATTGCTCTAAAATAAAATCATTTCATTTTCACATCGGGATTGATGAGGTGTACACCAAATCCTGCAATCTCGATATCCAAATAGACAAAGTTTACAAGCTTTGTCTTTTTGTTGCGTGTAATGCTGGATTCTACAAAATCAATGCCCTTTTTCTCCAGATAATACATCGCCTTTTCCGGATAGGGCGTATAAATGCCGATATGACCATTGCGCCCACGGCCGGACGTATTGAGGATCTCAAAGCCCTTGCCGGCAAAGTGTGACTTTGGCTTCTTATAATACTGGAAGCCAAACAGTGTGCAAAGTGTCTGTGCAGTCTGCAACGCCTGTTCGCAGGAATCCTGATTCACTCCAAGATGGATCAGTTCATATCCGAGCATATCGTGCACTGCCTGTATGCCGGCTTCTGTAATTCGATCCCAGTGCTTCTGTGTCAGTGCTTCTTCTGGCAGCATAAAGTTTCCGATTGCAGCCAGAACATTGGGCTGCGAAAGATATGTATGCAGGTTTTCTGCGCAGATACCGCCCGAAACAACAAAGCGTACCTCCTGATAGGTCTCACGGAACAGGGCAAGAGCCTCTGCACCGCCACTTGTCTCAGCCGGAAAAAAGTGCAGGCAGTCAACGCCATAAGAAATTGCTGTTTCGATCTCTGTTGCAGTCGAAACACCCGGAAGGATAACCACCTCATGCTCCTTGCACCAGCGGATCACTTCTTCCTGTAAACCATGGGTCATGATCCATTTCGCGCCCGCGGAGACGAACTTCTCAGCCTCGGCAACGTCTCTGACACCGGCAGCACCAACTGTCATTTCCGGACATTCCTCTCTGATCCGTCCGATCGCATCCTCAGCGGTTTCTCCCATACAAAGCATTGCCGCAAGATCCGCTTTTAAAAGTGCATGTGCAAGCAGCGCAGCATCCTCCGGCTCCGTGAACGATAGGGCTGGTATCATACCAATGCCGGAAATTTTCGAGATCAACGCATCCATTAACCATATCTTCTTTCTTTTGATGTATCCATTTGCAATCATGCAAACGCGTCTTAGTAAATCGGTTCACCAAAAGTATAATTTAGTAAACCGGTTTTGTCAATAAAAATATTTCATAAATTTCTTTTTTATCGGAAAATTTGCGTTTTTAGAGGGAAAATAAAATTATTGCACAAATTTTTACATTCATCTTTTAACAATAGTAACAATTGACAATAAAACAGCAATCCTCTATAATATGCTCATCTGGTAAATCGGTTTACTTTTCGGGTCGCTGTATCCGGTTCCGTCAAGTCATTCCAAACCCTTCAAGAAAAAAGGTGATACTTATGATTAGAACGGTGAACATCGAAGACCTCGCCAAACGCAAGGAATTCCTCGAAACACCACGCATTACAAAGGAAGATGCAACCGCCGCTTTTGAACAGTGTATCAAGCAGGTCGAGGCGAATATGGAATACTTCCAAGATAAGTTCCCGTGGCCGGCTACCAAGGAGCTCAAGTATCCGATCATCGAAAATATCGAATGGACCGATGGCTTCTGGACAGGTATGCTGTGGCTGTGCTACGAGTACACAAAGGACGAAAAATTCCGTGCGCTGGCTGAACGCAATGTAGACAGCTTCCTGCACCGCGTTGAAAACAAGATCGAACTCGATCACCATGATCTGGGCTTCCTGTACTCGCTGTCCTGTGTCAGCGGCTACAAACTCACCGGAAGCGAAAAGGCAAAGCGTGCTGCCCTGCTCGCAGCAGACCAGCTGCTCACCCGTTGGCAGGAAAAGGGCGAATTCCTTCAGGCTTGGGGGCCCTTCAACAGCAAAGAGCATTACCGCTTCATCATCGATTGTATGCTCAATATCCCACTGCTTTACTGGGCGACTTCAGTTTCCGGAGATCCTCACTATGCCGAAATCGCACAAAAGCACTTTGAGACCAGCTGCAAGTATGTCATCCGCGATGACGCAAGCGCATTTCACACCTTCTATATGAACCCGGAGACTGGCGGTCCCGATCACGGTGCAACCCGTCAGGGCTACACCGATGACAGTGCTTGGGCACGCGGTCAGGCTTGGGGCATCTACGGCATCCCACTCAATGTGCGCTACACGCACCAAACCGAGTATGCGGAACTGTACCGCGGCATGCTCAACTATTTCCTCAATCGTCTGCCAACAGACAATGTATGCTATTGGGATCTGATCTTTACCGATCAGGACAACCAGTCCCGTGACTCCAGTGCTGCTGCGATCGCGGTCTGCGGCATCCTCGAAATGGATCGCCATGTGCCGGAAGACTTCGCAGACAGAGAGACCTATCTGGGCGCAGCATCCAACATGCTTCGTTCGCTCATCAAGAACTACACAAGCCCGACCGTTATCGCCGGCGCACCGATCCTCTATCACGGTGTATACAGCTGGCATTCCGGCAAGGGCGTGGATGAAGGCAACATCTGGGGCGACTACTTCTATATGGAAGCACTCCTTCGTTACATCAAAGATTGGAATCCTTACTGGTAATAAAAACTTTTTTAAATAAGAAAGTGAGAGGTTTATTATGAGCACACCCAACATTATGATGACCCGCATCGATGAACGTCTGGTTCATGGACAGGGGCAGCTGTGGATCAAGTCCCTTGGTGCAAACACGGTTATCGTAGCGAACGACGCAGCGGCTGAGGACGCCATGTCACAGACTCTGATGAAGACCGGTATCCCGAAGGAAGTTGCAATGCGCTTCTATCCGGTTCAAAAAGTGATCGACATCATCCACAAGGCAAATCCGGCACAGACCATCTTCATCATCGTTAAGGACTGTGCAGATGCACTCCGTCTCGTTGCAGGCAATGTACCGATCAAAAAGATCAATATTGGCAACATCCACAACGCAGAGGGCAAGGACAAAGTGACCCGTTCCATCTTCCTTGGTGCAGACGACAAGGCTGCTCTGCGTGAGATGATCGAAAAGTACGGCATCGAATTTGATACCCAGACCACTCCGAGCGGTGTTGACGGCAGTGTTGAGGTCAATATCAAGGATTATCTGTAAGGGTAAAAAAATCGAATAGAAACACCTTTGGTTTAGAAAGGAAAGTAAAGTATGGTGGAAATCACTCTTGTCCAATCCATTCTTATTGGTCTTTGGACGGCATTCTGTTATGCTGGTATGTTGTGGGGCATCTATACAAACAGATGTATCGTATTGAGCTTCGGCGTTGGTGTTATCTTAGGTGACATCCCGACTGCTCTGCAGTGTGGTGCGATCGGCGAACTCGCATTCATGGGCTTCGGCGTTGGTGCAGGCGGCACCGTTCCTCCGAACCCGATCGGCCCTGGCATCATCGGCACCCTGATGGCGATCACTATGTCCTCTGTGACCCCGGAGAGCGCACTTCCAATCTCCATTCCGTTCGCAGTTGCGATCCAGTTCCTGCAGACCGCGATCTATACCGTTCGCGCAGGTGCTCCGGAAAGTGCTGCACATGCACTGGAAAAGAAGCAGTTCGGCAAGTTCCTGCGTACATCCAATATGACCGTGATCCTGTTCGCTGTCTGCGGCTTCGCACTTGGCTTCCTCGGCGCATTCAGCATGGAGACCCTGAGCAAGCTGGTAGAGATGATCCCCTCTTGGCTGCTGAACGGTCTGTCCGTTGCTGGCGGCATGCTGCCTGCGATCGGCTTTGCAATGATCATGAGCGTTATGCTCAAGAAGGAATTCATTCCTTTTGCACTGCTCGGATACATTTGCGCCGCTTATTTCTCTATGCCGATCATCGGTATCGCACTGGTTGGTGCAGTATTCGCAATCAAGCATTATAACGAATCTTCCAATGCTGCAGTAGCTGCTGCCGCTGGCCCGCAGGAGGTAGAACACGATGACTGGATCTAAACTGACAAAAAAAGACTATCTGAAAACGACTCTGCGTGCATATTTCCTGCAGAACGGTTTCAACTACAGTAACTATCAGGGACTTGGCTATTCTCTGGTTATGTACCCGAGCCTCAAAAAGCTGTATGGCGATCAGCCCGAGCGTCTGGCACAGGAGCTCAAGGACAACAACGAGTTCTACAACACAAACCCGAACCTGCTCCCGTTCATCACTTCCATCCACCTTGCAATGGCAGACCGCGGCATGTCCTACAGCGAGATCCGCGGCATCAAGATGGCTCTGATGGGGCCTCTGGCTGGTATCGGTGACTCCCTGTCCCAGTTCTGTCTGGCACCGCTGTTCTCCACCATTTTCGCTTCCATGGCAATGGACGGCATTTCCATCGCGCCGCTGCTGTTCCTGTTCTGCATGAACTTCGTTCTCCTGCTGCTCAAACTCATCATGGGTAACTATGGCATGAAGTTGGGTACCAGCATGATCGACAAACTCAGCGAGCAAATGGGTGCGATCTCTGATGCTGCCGGTATGATCGGTGTAACCGTTATTGCTGGTCTGGCTGCTGCCTTCGTTAAGATCAATGTTGCAATCAGTTTTGCAGCAGGTGAAATGCAGGAAGGCGTAAAACAGTCTACCGTTGATATACAGGCAATGCTGGATAAGGTTGCTCCTGCACTCCTGCCTGTACTCTATACGATACTGATGTATTACTTGATCAAGAAAAAGAATGTTACCACCTATTGGCTTGTTCTCATCACAGTTGTACTGGGTGTTGTACTGAGTTACCTGGGCATTCTGCGCTAATCATCAAAAGGGAACTGCCGAAAACGGCAGTTCCCTTTTTCATTCTGAGTTAGGAGAATCTACGATGAACTTTTTGAAAACATCCCTGCAATTTGTTGCAGAGAAGAAACATATCAGCGAAACTGCACAGAATATCGCGCCAAGAGAAGAGGCACTGATCTTCACCCGTGCGGAAGAACTCCTAAACCAAACCTTTGTGTTTGATAAACCTTGGGATATGGAGCGTTGTCTGACCCCCTACCACCTTGATACGATGGACTGGAACGCACAGCGCAATGACGATGAAGAATGGTGCTTCATGCTCAATCGCATGGATTACCTCGACTATCTTATCCTTGCCTCTCTGCTTTCCGGCGATCGCAAATATGCAGAGAAAGCAAAATCCTATCTGCTGGACTGGATCGCAGCCCATCCGGAGATCCGCACCGAACCCTCTACGCGCACGCTGGATACCGGCATCCGCGTCATGAACTGGTTTGAAGCACTGCCCTATCTCCATCATCTGGACTGCCTCTCCGCTGACGAACTGACCCAGATCACAGACAGCATGCTTTCGCAGCTTTCCTATCTGAAAACATCCTATCTGCCCAAGTACAAGACCAGCAACTGGGGCAGCATCCAGACCTGTGCCATCGTTTCCGTCCTGCCCTATCTCTTGGAAGACTATAAAAACAATGCCCTGTACAATTGGGCAAAGAAAGAAATGGAACTGCAATTCTCCATTCAGGTCTATCCGGATGGTATGCATTGGGAACAGTCCACCATGTATCACATCGAAGTGCTGAACTACGGCATGAAAGCACTGTACTATATGGGACTGCTCGGCGACACCAGCACCATCTATGATCCGGTCTGCCGCCTTGCAGCTGCACTGTTCTATCAGCTGACCCCTTCGGGCGGTATCGAAAGCTTTGGCGACAGCGACCGTGTCTGTGCCCGTGATGTATGCACCCGCGCAGCGGTACTGTTCCATGATGCACACTTCCGGTTTGGCGGGACCCCCGTCTGCGACGCAGAAAGCCTGTACACGCTGGGGGCTGCCTGTGCCGCGCAGTACCATGCCATGCCTTCCAGAATGCCTGATTTGCTCTGCTATGATGGCACAGACAGCGGCATGTATGTCGTGCGCAGTGACTGGACAGATAACGCCAGCTTCCTGATGTTCACCAACGGCTCTCTGGGCAGCGGACACGGACACAGCGATAACCTGCATGTATCTTTGTATCATAAAGGGCAGGAAGTGCTGATCGATGCAGGCCGCTATACCTACCGTGAGGATCACCCTCTGCGTGTTGCACTCAAGGGCATGCAGGCGCACAATGGCATTATTTTAGATGATAAGCCGTACTGCGTCCCCTCGGACAGCTGGGGCTATGCTGATTTCGGAGTGCCCTCCAAAAACTATGTACGCCATGCAGATCATATCCATTATCTGGAGGGTTCTATGATCGGCCATGATCCCCTACAGATCTGGACACGCAAGGTCATCTTCATCGCGCCCTCGATCTGGATGATCGTCGACGATGTCAAGGCAGACGGTACACACGAGGCGCACACACGCTTCCATTTCGATCCCAGCCTGACCCTCGAAGCACACGGCAGTCACTTTCGGATCGCAGGCACGGAGCTTATCATGCTGCCGCCCGATGGCACATCTGAGCTCACAGCAGAGCCATGCTCCCTGCGCTATAACGAACAGCTTACGCATCCTGTCCTGCATACCAGGTGCACCTTCACGGATACCATGACACAGATCACGATCCTTTGTGCTTCCGATATCCGTGTCGAATCGGTTCCGGTGTATCAGAATCTGGATACTCCCATGTCTCCTGCGTTTGCGCAGGCAAAGCGATTCGTTCTGTCTGAAAATGAAAGCTACACGGTTGCAGTCTGTCACAAGGAGATCTACAAAGGCAAAAAGATCCTGTCCTGTGAGGGGATGCCATATCATGCCAAGTGTGTTGTGGTACATCAAAATAATGACAAAAAACAACTGATCGTACTCAAAGCCTAGTGCAAAAGAGATCCCACAAGCCTCTGCTTGTAGGATCTTTTTTTTGATTCTTCTTCGGGTTTGTTTCAACATGAAAAATTGACGGATTTTCGATTTTTCAAACAGCCCTTAGTCTACAATATTCGTCAGCGTACCGATTGTTTCGATCTCGCAGGTCACAACGTCCCCATGCTTTAAGAAGCACGGCGGCTGCATGCCCATGCCAACGCCAGCCGGTGTACCGGTCGCAATGATCGTGCCCGCCTTGAGGGTCATGCCCTGTGACAACTCTGCGATGATCTCCCCGATATCGGTGATGAGCGCACTCGTCACGCTGTCCTGACGCAGCTGCCCATTGACCGAGCAGCGGATCGCAAGTGTGGGCGGATAGCTGATCTCATCCGCGGTCACGATGCAGGGACCCATCGGCGTATATCCATCCAGAGACTTTCCAAAATACCACTGCTTGTGTCCCGTCTGCAAATTGCGGGCGGATACATCATTGATGATGGTATAGCCGAAAATATAGTCCTCCGCTTCCTCTGCGGATACATTGCAAGCATCCTTTCCAAGAATCACGCCCAGTTCAACCTCATAATCGAGGCTGTCCACCAGCCCTGCATACAGTGGGATCTTACCGCCGTCCATATTCGCTTCGGAAACGCGCTTGGAAAAATAGATCGCTTTTGGGCGATCGCCGAATGCTTCCTTGTCAAAGCGTCCTGCCTCCTTGTGATGCGCATCATAATTGATGCCAAGGCATAGCACATCCTGCAAGGGATATGGAATGGGCGCACGGCTGACCAGTTCCTTGCAGGAAAGCGGCGCGACGCCCTGCGGCTCCTTGCGCAGCAGTTCCATCTGCTCGGGTGTGATGGTGCAGATGAGTGCATTCATATCTGCAAAGGACAGACCAAATGCGCTGAGCGGATAAAATTCACCTTCTGTGAATCCAACACCGATTCGATCCTTCCCATCCACCTGTTCGCGATATGTGTACAGTCTCATTGAAATAACCTCCTCATTTTCAGTAAAACGGTTTATCTATTCCTATAATACCAATTTTTTTCTGCTTGTCAAACAATTTTAGATTATAATTGCATTTTCTGACCCAATATGATAGACTAAAACTATCCATGCAAAAAGGAGAATTTCTATGTCATTGAAAAATAAAATGACCATACAGGAAATCGCCACCGAAGCACAGGTATCCAAAACGACAGTTTCTTTTTTTCTCAACGGAAAGCGAGAAAAAATGTCTGCAAGCACATGGAACCGCATTGCAAAGGTCGTAAAAAAATATGACTATCGTCCCAGTGCGACTGCTCGTCTGATGACCGCCAAACATTCCTGCCTGCTCGGGGTTCTGATTGGCGATATCACACATCCTTTCTCCAATCATCTTGTAAAGGGCATTGCACAGGTATGCCGTGCCGGAAAATATCAGATCCTCATCGGCACCAGTGATTACGAGCCGGAAGCCGAGCTTACCCACATCGACCGCATGATCGATATGGGTGTAGACGGACTGATCCTACAGCCTTGCGGCAATCCGCATGAGTCCATCGAAAAGCTAAGCCGCTCCGGAATCCCCGTCGTCTGCATCGACAGCAACCCTGTCGGCTTGCCCCTTTGGGTCGTCACCAATAACTATCAGGTTACCTTTGATGCCATTACCTCGTGTATCGAACGCGGATATGAACAAGTGATCCTGTTTTCTGCGATCCCCGATGTCCTTGTATCCCGTCAAGATCGTTATCAGGGTTGTCTGGATGCCCTGAAAGAAAAGGACATCCCCTGCTATGTGCAGATCATTGATGCGCACACTTCTCCCGACGAGATCCTTCAGACAGTCAAAGCGCATTATCCCAACGGCCGCACACTGGTCTTTGTACCCAACTGCTGGCTCCTGCCCACGGTGTTCACCGCACTCAAGCCGCTGCACTCCGAGATCCCACAGCATCTTGGCATCCTAGGCTTTGACAACGAGGACTGGGCCTCTCTCTCCATGCCGACTGTTTCGACCATCGTGCAGCCAGCCTTTCAGGAAGGCTCTACCGCAGCTGCGCTGCTCATCGATCATATTCGGGAACGCATTGAAAATCCGCCCACGGTTACGCTGCCCTGTGATGTGATATGGCGCGATTCCACCGCATTGTAATCTATCTATGCCGATGAAATGGCAGCCATGACCCAATTGCCGTAAATTGGATCATGGCTGTTTTTTTGTTCTTATCAAACGGGAGTGGTCCATCCCATATCATCGGGCAATGTACCCCACTGGATGCCTGTTATGGTATCATAGAGCCGCTGTGTGACCGCACCGATCTTGCCTTCATTGATCTTGGCAATCTCGTTTTCATAGCGTAGTTCACCCACAGGAGAAATAACTGCTGCCGTACCCGTTCCAAATACTTCTTCCAGCTTACCGTCTCGAGAAGCCTTCATCACATCCGCAATAGCAAGCGGCTGCTCACAGACAGAGAATCCCCACCTCTTGAGCAGTTCGATGCAGGACATACGCGTTACGCCAGGCAGTACGGTTCCTGTACAGGGAGCTGTGTAAATCGTGCCATCGATCTTAAAAAAGCAGTTCATTGAGCCGACTTCTTCTACATAGCGATGGGACACACCATCGAGCCACAGGGTCTGCTCATATCCAAGTTCATGCGCCTTGACCTGTGAAATAAGGGAGGCTGCATAGTTGCCGCCGCATTTGGTAAAGCCCGTCCCACCTGGGCAGGCGCGTGTATATTCGTCCTCCACAAAGATCTTGACCGGATCGATCCCCGTGGAATAGTATGCCCCTACAGGCGAACAAATGATGATGAATTTATGGGTCTGAGCCATGCGTACACCCAAATGCGGTTCGGTCGCGATCACAAAGGGACGGATGTACAGGCTGGTTCCCTGCGCATGCGGTACCCAATCCGCATCCATTTGAACCAGTGCCTTGACTGCCTGCACAAAGTCCTCTGTCGGCAATTCGGGCAGACACATACGGCGGTTGGTATTCTGCATACGCTCCGCATTTTTCTCCGGTCGGAACAGCTGGATAGAACCGTCAGGCAGGCGATATGCCTTCATCCCTTCAAAGGATTCCATCGCATAATGCAGCACCATAGCTGCCGGATCGAGCGCGATCGGCTGATAGGGCACGATCCGCGCATCATGCCATCCCACTCCTTCAGTGTGTTCCATAAGAAACATATGGTCTGTGTAATATTTTCCAAATCCCAATGAAGATTCATCTGGTTTTTGTTTGGGCTGGGTCGTGTGTTCATACTGGATATTGAGCATAAGATTTTCACTCTTTTCTGTTAAACTATGCGAAAGTGTTTCCTTTATTTTATCCCTTTCTTTCCATATTTTCAAGTGTTTTCCCCGTCTGTTTCATTCTTTTGTAATAATTTTTCCAAAAGAGCCTTGCAAACAGATATGCCGCCGTCTATTTTTCCACCCCAGCTGGCACAGCCTGCCGACAAGTTTTTCCAGACGATCTGGTGTATGATTTTGTGCTTTTCCTGTACGAAATCCAAAGCTTCTATGCTATAATAAAACCAATATGATTCTGATTTCTTCCCATTTGAAAAGGAGGATGCACCACATGAAACAATTCCGCAGGCCTCTGCTTGCTCTGATATTGTGCGCTGTCCTGCTCATTGGCATGACCACAAGCACAGCCGCACCATCCGTTACCCTGACCGCTATCAACGATTCTTTCCTCCCACTCTCGGCATCTACGATGCCTGAGCGGCGCGGCGGTACGCAATATGTTCCCTATTCGGTGTTTTCTGGCACGCTTGGAGTGTCTGGCTCCTATAACAGTGCTGACCAAACCCTCTCCATGTCCAGCGGCTCTACAGTGCTGCGGTTCGATCTGAGCCACGGTACGGTTTATGACCAGAACATGAACAGCTATGGTACCCCTGCCTATTGGATCAACGGCACGATCTATGTCCCCGTCAAACTGGTCTGCGGCAAATTCGGCATGACCTATTCCAACATTTCCGCAGCCGCTCCCATCCTGCGTATCTGCAATGCTTCTGCCTCCCTGTCGGATTCTGCCTTTGCCTCGTCTTCTGCGGCAGCCATTCGCAGTATGCTCGATGCCTATAACAGTCCTCCCAGCACTTCTGCCTCCACACCACAGGGCGGAGGTATCATACCGCCTAACACCGATCCCAATGCGCCAGCAGCTCCCCTGCAAAAGCCGAGCGTTGTGTATCTCAGCTATTTCGGCGCACCTGATACGGATACACCAGCTATCTTGGACGCACTCGATGCCGCACAGCAGCATGCCATCTTCTTTCTTCCCGCAGATGGCACGCTGCTCAATGAAGATCTGCTGCGTCAGATCATCGGCCGTGGGCACACGGTCGGCTTCACATTATTATCTTCCGCACAGGAAATGAGCAGTAAGCTGCGTGCCGCAAATGATACGCTGTTCCGCGCCACAGGCACAGTCAGCCGCCTGCTCAGCATTTCGAACGGCAGTGAACACCTCAGCACCGTGCAGCGTGATGGACTCATGCAGGCAGGCTATCGCATCTGGGATACGACTCTGGACAGCCGCGATCATTCCTATGACGCACAGACCGCCGCACAGACTGTCATGACCGCCATCGGACAGACCACAGAACCAACTGTCATCCGTATGGGTCATTACCGCGCCTCCGCACATGCAACCACGCGGATCATAGAACACCTCCGTACATACAATATCCCGATCAGTGAGATCTCGCTGACGCGCACCCCGATCAATCATCTGCCCAAATAACTTTCCCACTTTCAAGTGCCCCTGCCGCCCTTCTTAACACATCTGTCCTGTCAAATGCCCACAAAAACGGTCGAACTGCAAAATATATCTGAGGTATAGCACCCCTGTCTTTATGGGCAAACTTGCTTTAGCAAGACAAGGCAGGAGGGATACGTCATGCAAAGCAAAGTTGAAATCTGCGGCGTGAATACCGCTTCTCTGACTGTGATTCCTGCGGCTGAAATGACCGAGCTGCTCCGAAAATCACATAACGGCGATGAAAACGCGCGTGAAAAACTGATCCGCGGCAATTTGAAGCTGGTGCTGTCTGTGATCCAGCGTTTCAACGGACGAGGCGAGTCCGTCGATGACTTGTTTCAGGTCGGCTGTATCGGGCTGATGAAATCCATTGATAATTTTAACTGTGACCTCAATGTGCGTTTTTCTACCTATGCAGTGCCCATGATCATCGGCGAGATCCGCCGCTATCTGCGCGATAACAGTGCCATTCGTGTTTCCCGCTCCATGCGCGACACCGCCTATCGCGCATTGCAGGCAAAGGAAGCCTTTCTCAGAGAGCATCAGCGTGAGCCTACCATAACAGAGCTTGCCAAGGCACTGGAGATGAAAAAGGAAGATGTCGTATTTGCACTGGATGCCATTTCCGATCCGATCTCACTCTATGAACCCGTCTGGGGGGAAGAAGGTGACGCTTTATGTGTCATGGATCAGGTTGGCGATCCCAAAAACACGGACGAACATTGGCTGACCCAAATTGCACTCAAGGAAGCGATCAGCACCCTGTCCGAGCGCGAAAAGCGTATCGTACACATGCGTTTTTTTGAAGGACGCACCCAAATGGAGGTCGCTTCCGCGATCCATATTTCGCAGGCGCAGGTCTCCCGTCTGGAAAAGGGCGCACTCGCACACATCCGCAAGCATATCTAAAAGGATCCCACGGTTTGATCAAACCGTGGGATCCTTTTGTTTCCAATATAACACTTACAGGGTGATCTGCGGATTGGGCAAATCTTCCTCCTTCAGGATCGCACCGATCGACGGGAGGGTGCGCGTCAGATAGCGTTTCGGATCGCTGAGTTCAGCCTCCTGTGCGCGTACTGCGCGCGTCACTGTATGCTTGGCACGCAATACCATCGCCTGTACGCCCTGTGTTGAACGTGTTGCCTTGATGTCCAGCATGCCCACACGGAACGTCATTGCACGGTTTGCAGTGGAGTACAGGACAATCTCGGTGTCATCGTCCACCGGATAGAAGAATGCAACTGCAGGCGACTTATCCGAATATGCCGCTGTCAGACGGCGGCGGTTGGTCTTGGTCTCAAAGCTTTCAAGCGAGAACCGCGCAGCCTTACCATTTTCAAATACCACCACCATACTGCTCTTATAATCGGGCAGCAGCGCAAATACAGGAACTTCTCCCTCATTCATATCCAGCTTGGACGGCAGATAATCACCCAGCACGGATGCCTTGCAGTCATCGAAATCATGCAGATGCGCCTTATACGCCTGATACTGATTGGTAAAGAAGATGATCTCTGCCTTATTCGTGGTCTCACAATCCCATACCACTCGATCCCCGTCCTTGAGCTTATGCTCAGCAGACATACGCCAAGATGCCGGTGTGATCTTCTTAAAGTATCCCTCCTGCGTCATAAAGATGAGCACAGGATAATCCTCGATATGGTCGGTTTCATCAAAGGACTTGACTGCATTCACATTTACGATCTCAGAATGGCGCGGTGCAGGATATTTCTTGATGACCGCTTCCAGCTCCTTGACAATGATATTGCGCAGCTTGGCCTGACTGCTGACGATCGTTTCCAGCTTTTCGATCTCTGCCGCGAGCGCATCGGTTTCCTGTGTGCGCTTGAGAATATATTCCTTGTTGATATGGCGCAGCTTGATCTCGGCAATGAATTCTGCCTGCGCTTCATCCACGCCGAACCCGATCATCAGATTGGGAACGACCTCAGCATCTTCCTCCGTCTCACGAATGATCCGAATGGCGTGGTCGATATCCAGCAGGATCTTCTTTAGACCTTCCAATAGGTGCAGTTTTTGCTTTTTCTTTTCCAGATCGAAATAGACCCGGCGGCGGACACAGCCGATGCGCCATGCCGTCCACTCATCCAGAAGCGCACGCACACCCAACACGCGCGGCATGCCCTCTATGAGTACATTGAAGTTACAGGAGCAGGAATCCATCAGCGATGTCATCCGGAACAGACGATCCATCAGCTTATCCGGATCGGTACCGCGCTTGAGATCGATCGCGATTTTAAGACCACCCAAATCGGATTCATCGCGGATATCCGAGATCTCACGGATCTTGCCTGCTTTCACGAGCTCTGCCACCTTGTCAATGATGGCTTCAATGGTCGTCGTATAGGGGATCTCTGTGATCTCGATCAGGTTTTCCTTTTTGAGATACTGCCATTTGCCGCGCACCTTGAATGAACCGCGACCAGTTTCATAGATCTTGCGCATCTCGGCTGCATCATAAATGATCTCGCCGCCTGTCGGGAAATCCGGTGCAGGCATGGTCTCCATCACATCATGATCAGGATTTTTAATGCAGGCAATCGCGGTGCGGCATACCTCATGCAAGTTAAAGCCGCAGAACGAGGACGCCATGCCGACCGCGATACCCGTATTGGCAGAGACCAAAATATTCGGGAACGTGGTTGGCAGCAGAGTCGGCTCTTTCATGGAGCCGTCATAGTTGTCCACAAGATCCACTGCATCACAATCGATATCACGGAACAGCTCGATGCAGAATGCATCCAGCTTGGCTTCCGTATAACGCGGTGCAGCGTATGCCATATCGCGCGAATACACCTTACCAAAGTTCCCTTTGGAGTCGATAAACGGGGTCAGCAGAGACTCATTGCCGCGTGTCAGACGCACCATCGTATCATAGATCGCCTGATCGCCGTGCGGATTGAGCTTCATGGTCTCACCCACGATATTGGCAGACTTGGTGCGGTTCCCGTTCAAAAGCCCTTTTTTATACATCGTATAGAGCAGTTTTCTGTGCGATGGCTTGAATCCATCAATTTCCGGAATGGCGCGCGACACGATGACACTCATTGCGTAGGGCATATAGTTGACGCGCAGTGTTTCCGTGATCGGCTGCTCGGTTGGTTCCAGCGGCGGCTGTACCGGACGCTTGGAATCGCTTTCTTTTTTCTTCGCCACAGGTAGCGGCCTCCTTTATGAAATATCCGCGAAATCGAGATACTGGGCACCGTTTTCTGCAATATATTCCTTGCGTCCTGCAAGGTTATCTCCCAGCAGCAGATCGAACATATCCGCGGTCGCCTGAGCGTCCTCCGGCGTCACACGAATGAGACGGCGCGATGCAGGGTTCATGGTCGTTTCCCACATCATATCTGCCTCGTTCTCACCCAGACCCTTAGAACGCTGAATGTTGACCTTTTTTCCATTTAGCTTTTTGAGTATGACAGCCTTTTCTGCATCATCAAATGCAAAATAGGTCTTATCCTTGCAGGTGATCTCATATAGTGGGGATTCCGCAATATAGACAAACCCCTCTTCGATGAGCGTGGGCATCAGGCGATAGATCATGGTCAGGATGAGGGTACGGATCTGGAATCCATCGACATCGGCATCCGTACAGATGATGACCTTGTTCCAGCGCAGACTATCCAAATCGAATCCGGAAAGGTCGCGGTTTGCCTTGGTGCGCACCTCTACGCCGCAGCCCAGCACACGAATGAGATCGGTGATGATATCATTCTTAAAAATCTTATCATATTCGGCTTTCAGGCAATTCAAAATCTTACCGCGGACGGGCATGATCGCCTGAAACTCCGAATCGCGTCCCTGCTTACAGGAACCGAGCGCGGAATCACCCTCGACGATATATAATTCCCGTCGGGAAGTATCCTTGGTACGGCAGTCCACGAACTTCTGTACACGGTTGGATACATCCAGATTGCCGGACAGCTTCTTCTTGATGTTCAGACGCGCACGCTCGGCCTGTTCACGGCTGCGCTTGTTGATGAGCACCTGATCGGCGATCTTGTCCGCTTCGTCCTTATTCTCAATGAAGTAAATCTCCAGATTTTCCTTCAGAAATTCGGTGGTTGCCTCCTGAATAAAGCGGTTGGTGATTGCTTTCTTGGTCTGGTTTTCGTAGGAGGTCTGAGTCGAGAAGCAGTTCGTCACAAGCACAAGTGCATCTGCAATATCCTGAAACGTGACCTTGCTTTCATTCTTCTGGTACTTGTTCTGCTGCTTGAGATAGGCGTCGATCGCAGAGACAAAGGCAGAACGCACTGCCTTATCCGGTGCGCCGCCATATTCCAGCCATGAGGAGTTATGGTAATACTCCGTGCGTGCATTTTCACGCGAGAAGCAGAACGCACAGGACAGCTTTACACGATATTCATCCTTATCCGCGCGGTCACGTCCGCGACGCTCGGTCTGATAGAACTGTACACTGGTCAGTGCCTGCTCTCCTGCAAGCTCTCCGACATAGTCTACGATGCCATTTTCATAGCAGAATTCTGTGGTATCGAACTGGCTTCCATTCTGATCGCGCAGAACGAATACCAATCCGGCATTCACGACCGCCTGACGCTTGAGCACATCGCTATAATATTCCAATGGAATATTGATATCGGTAAACACCTCAAGATCAGGCCGCCAATGGATCCGCGTACCGGTCTTTTTGGTCTTACACGGTGTCTTGATGAAGCCTTCCGGTGTATCGGTCTTGTTCTCTCCCTTTTCAAAATGCAGGCTGTAGGAAAAACCGTCACGCCAAACGGTAACATCCATATATTCTGAGGAATACTGTGTTGCACAGGTACCCAGACCGTTGAGACCCAGTGAGAACTCATAGTTCTCCCCTTCGTTATTCTTGTACTTACCGCCAGCATATAATTCACAGAATACCAGCTCCCAGTTATAACGCTGTTCACTGGGGTTGAACTCGATCGGGATCCCACGTCCCATATCTTCGACTTCGATCGAGCCATCCGCATAGCGTGTTACCGTAATGCGGCTGCCATGTCCCTCACGCGCTTCATCAATCGAGTTGGATAAAATTTCAAAAACAGAATGTTCGCAGCCCTCAATGCCATCAGAGCCAAAAATAACGCCCGGACGTTTCCGAACGCGATCTGCACCCTTAAGGGAGGAAATACTGTCGTTTCCATATTGGTTACTTGATTTCGCCATAAAATACAACTCCTGTTTGATTCACAATTGGTTCTATTATATACCAGCAAACCCATTTAAGTCAAATAAAAAGCGGTTTATCTGAATTTTTTCCGTGTTCCTGCGTGCTGATCCCGGTGGATTTGACAAGAAATGGTTTTCTTCTACGGCAAAGTATAACGCCCAGACGAGGATTCGTCTGGGCGTTATACTCAAAAAAGTAAGGATGAAAAAAAAAGGGGGGATAGAAAGAAAAAGGTATCATGAAAGGAGAAAATTTCTCCTGATGTTGGCATTGCCTTGATTCTGCCGCATGGGGGACATACGGCAGAAGGCAATTTTGAAGGGGTAAGAAAAAAAGTAGGGGGATTGGGGTAATCAGTCAGGAACATGAGATGGGGGAAATCTCTTGTTCTTGACTGTCTATATTGTACCGTAACTTTGTGTCGGAATCTTGTCAGAATTATGTCTTATTTTTGAACGTTCTATGAAGATTCTATGAACGAAAAAACAAAACACCGAAGCGATCACACTTCGGTGTTTTGAAGAAAACATACTTATCTGAACTTACGCTTCTTCGCGCGAGCAGCCTCAGACTTCTTGCGGCGCTTTACGCTCGGGCTCTCATAATGCTCACGCTTGCGGAGCTCGGAAAGCACACCAGCCTTGGCACAGGAACGCTTGAATCGTCTCAGAGCGCTGTCCAGGGTCTCGTTTTCCTTGATATGGACTTCCGACATCGTTTTCCCTCCCTCCGCGCGTTCGGCTATTTCCAGAACGCTTGCGCTTTTACCTGTTCAGTCGTGCCCAATTACAAATAGGCACAATCCTCCCGATAAAACCGTAAGATTATTATACTAAATCTCTCGTAAGCTGTCAAGTATAAATAGAAATTATTTTACGACCAAATTGATGATCTTATTCTTTACGACGATGGTTTTGACAATGCTCTTTCCATCAACGGCGTTTTTGACCTTTTCATCTGCCAGTGCGGCCGCAACAGCCTGCTCCTGCTCGCAGTCGAGCGGCAGCCGGATGGTGGACTTGATCTTGCCGTTGACCTGTACGCCGATCTCAATGGAAGACTCTACGGTCTTCGCCTCATCATACTCCGGCCATGCTTCCAGCGACAGTACGGTATCGTGCCCCAGCATCTGCCAGAGTTCTTCCGTCACATGCGGTGCAAACGGGTTTACGATCTTGAGCAAGGTCTCATACTCTGCACGATTGACGCCCTGCTCGTAGAACTGATTGACAAGGCTCATGAGCGCAGCGATCGCAGTATTTGCCTTGAGGTTCTCGATATCTTCAGAGACCTTTTTGATGGTCTTGTGCACCATGATCTCATTGTTCGCGCTGTATACATCACCGTCCTGCACCTTTTCAAACAGGTTCCAGACGCGCTCTACAAAGCGGCGGCAGCCCTTGATGGACGCAGAAGACCACGGCGCAGCCTTCTCAAAGTCACCAATGAACATTTCATAGAGACGCATGGTGTCCGCACCATAGGTCTCAACGATCTCGTCCGGATTGACGACATTGCCGCGAGACTTGGACATCTTTTCGCCGTTCTCGCCCAAGATCATACCATGAGAGGTACGCTTTGCATAGGGTTCCTTGGTGGGAACTACACCGATATCATACAGGAACTTATGCCAGAAACGGCTGTACAGCAGGTGCAATGTGGTATGCTCCATACCACCGTTGTACCAATCCACCGGACTCCAGTATTCCAGTGCCTCCTTGGAGCAAAGCTCCTTGTCGTTGTGCGGATCCATATAGCGCAGGAAGTACCAAGAAGAACCCGCCCACTGCGGCATGGTATCGGTCTCGCGCTTTGCCGGAGCACCGCAGCACGGACAAGTGGTATTGACCCAATCGGTCATCTTTGCCAGCGGAGACTCGCCGTTCTCGGTCGGCTCATAGGAATCGACATCGGGCAGGGTCAGCGGCAGCTGATCCTCAGGCAGCGGCACCCAGCCGCACTTCTCACAGGAAACCAACGGGATAGGCTCGCCCCAGTAACGCTGACGGGAGAATACCCAGTCACGCAGCTTGTAATTGACCTTTTCGTGTCCAATGCCCTTTTCGGTCAGGAATTCGATGATCTTCTTCTTTGCTTCCGCTACGGAAAGTCCGTTGAGGAACTCAGAATTGACGAGTGTACCGGTCGCCACATCGGTAAATGCAGCCTCCTGTACATTACCGCCTGCAATCACTTCCACAATCGGCAGATCGAACACCTTTGCAAATGCCCAGTCACGGTCATCATGCGCCGGAACCGCCATGATCGCACCCGTACCATAGGTCATGAGTACATAGTCGGAAACAAAAATCGGGATCTGCTTGCCGTTTACCGGATTGATCGCCATCACACCATCCAGACGTACACCTGTCTTGTCCTTGTTGAGCTCAGTGCGCTCAAAGTCAGACTTGCGTGCCGCTTCCTCACGGTATGCGCGTACTGCATCGATGTTCTTGAGCTTATGCGCCCAAGTCTCCACCATCGGATGCTCAGGCGAGATGACCATATAGGTCGCGCCAAAGAGGGTATCCGGACGCGTGGTATATACGGTCAGCTTGTCCCCTTCTGTGGTGGTGAAGTCGACCTCTGCACCCGTGGAGCGACCGATCCAGTTTTTCTGCTGCGTCTTGACGCGGTCGACAAAGTCCATTTCATCCAGATCATCGATCAGACGCTGTGCATACTTGGTGATGCCCAGCATCCACTGGCTTTTGGTCTTGCGCACGACTTCGGAACCGCAGCGTTCACAGGTACCGCCTACAACTTCCTCATTTGCCAGCACGCACTTACAGGAGGTGCACCAGTTTACAGACATTTCCTTCTTGTAAGCCAGACCCTTCTTAAACAGCTGCAGGAAGATCCACTGTGTCCACTTGTAGTAGGAAGGATCTGTGGTATTGATCTCACGCGACCAGTCAAAGGACAGACCAAGGGACTTGAGCTGGCTTTTGAAGCGTGCAACATTCTGCTTGGTGACCTCTGCCGGATGTACATGGTTCTTAATGGCGAAGTTCTCGGTCGGCAGACCGAATGCATCCCATCCCATCGGGTACAGTACATTATAGCCCTGCATACGCTTCTTACGGGAAACGATATCGAGCGCAGTATACGAGCGCGGATGACCTACATGCAGGCCCATACCAGACGGATATGGAAACTCAACAAGTGCATAGAACTTTGGTTTGGAATAATCATTTGGTGCAACAAAGCATTCCTTTTCATCCCAAACCTGCTGCCATTTGGCTTCGACTGCCTTATGATCGTATTTATTCAACGGTATAACCCCCAATATTGTCTATACATACGGCGCGACCCAATGCCGCGCCGTGTATGAAAGTTTTAGTTCACTTCGGCATCCTCTACGCCCAGTTCCTTGAGCGGAATGCGGGTGCCATCCTTCCACAGATTTTCCAGATTGTAGAACTGACGTGCCTCCGGAACGAAAATATGAACCAGTACACTGCCATAATCCAGCAGGATCCAGCTGGAGGACTCAAAGCCTTCCACATGGTGCGGCATGGTATCGTGGTCATACTTGAGATGATATTCCACACTGTCTGCAAGTGCTCTGACCTGTGTGGTAGAGGTCGCACTGCAAATGACGAAATACTCGGTCAATGTGGTCAGATGCTCCACCTGCAGCACATCGATCTCTCTGCCCTTGCGCTCCAAAAGTGCCTCACAGATATATTTTGCTGTTTCTTGTGCGTTCATGTATGCTCTCCTTTTTTCCTTGATTATCCTTCCGGATCTATCGTTGTATCTGATGGTACAGGTTCGGTCTCCGGAGCAGGCTCCGGTGCAGCCGTGCCGCTGTCTCCCTCACTCGATGCGCTTGTATCTGTGCCATTCTCCGGCGGCGGTGTGCTGCTGCCAGTATTTGTATTGGGATCGGTCGGTGCTGTCTGACCGCCTGAACCATTGAGATTCTCCGAGGGGTTCGACGGATCGGAATCATTCGATCCATCCAAGCCATTTGATCCATTCAAACTGCCTGAACCATTCGATCCGCTGGACAGATCCTGTTCTGTCTGACTATTTGTATCCTCTTGATTTCCGGCATTCGGATCTTCCGTGTCTTGCGTTCCATTCTGCTCCGGATCCGTGAGATTCGGATCTTCCGTTTCTTCCGGATCTCCCAGATTTTCCGGATCTTCCGGTGGGGCGATCTCCTCTTCATCCTCATCCGAGGTCACACCGGGACGACGCTTGCCCTCCGGTGGGGACTCTATCACATCGAGAGAGGTCAGCTGCCGGTCATAGGGATTGAAATATTCATTGATGAGTGCAAGTGTTTTTTTCTCATTCGGGAAGAAGAAAGACAGGAATGCATTGCTTCCCGCATAAGAACTTGCCGGATATCCGGGCAGGGTAAACATCTGAATATTGCTGGTATCGACCTGCATTGCCTGATTTGCCATCCAAACCAGCTCACCCATCGTAAGATCGGTTTTTACATTGCCGAAAATAGCCTGTGCGATCGGCTTTGCCTTAAAGATATTCTCCGGTCTCAGGATCTGCTTTGCCACATGCATCAAAAATTCCTGCTGCTTGGCAATACGGCTCCCATCGCCACCGTCATATCCCTTCTTTTGGAGGTGTGTGTAGCCCGGATCATTGTGTCGCCAGCGCAGGAACTCAACGACCTTTTTTCCGCTCATTTTCTGCACACCCGGCTCAAAATAAATATGCAGATCCTGTATTGGATCATTGTAGATCATTTTGAACGGTACATCATAGGTAATACCACCAATCGCATCTACGATTTCTGCAATGCCCTTGAAATTTACGACCATATACTTATCCGGCGTAAATCCAACGATTTTCTTGATTTCCTTTTTGGTGTTGTTGATATCCTGACGCGAACCATACGCTGCATTGATCTTTCGGCTGGCACCCGTTCTGTTGTTCGCGCACATCACATCACGAGGGATATTCAGCACATTGACCTTATGATTTTTGGTATCGAACCCAACAAGCATGATATTATCCGTGCGTGTCTCGTCGATATCGGTTGCACATACGAGAAACGTGAAATAATCACTGATACGCTGACCCGGATCGATCGCGACCACATCGCCATTTTCTTCATCAATGATCGTCGTATCATTTTCATGCACAGGAATCTCAGGCGGCTTGATAAACTGCACCGCCAAAAACGCACCGCCTGCAAGCAGGAACGCAATGATCGAAAAAATCAGCAGAACAATTCCTTTTCTGCCCTCTTTTTTCTTTCCCTTTGCAGCAGTCTTTCCTTTCTTTCCGCCCGATCCCCTGCCCATAACATCATAATTGGGATCATGGTCATACGGGGTCCCGACCGAGACATTTTTCTTTTTCTGGTTCTTTTCAGATTTGCTGGGCTTTCCGCCAACGATCTTCATGTATTTTACACTCCGCTTTCTGCTGCAGCATAGGTATGCCGCACGCCTTGCCAAATGAGGGTATTCCGCGCCGCCATGGTATCCGGATGGATCAGTTTACCGCGTTCGAGCAGGTCATAGAGCGAATGATCGAAGCAATACAGCAGTGCCTCGTCTATATCCGTCTCTGCAAGTTTTCTTGCTGGCTCCACGCCGTCAAAATCGCGGGTCTCCTCAATATAATCGGCAAGATAAATGATTTTATCCAACAAAGTCATATCCGCCCGACCGGTCGTATGGTAGGCGATCGCGTCCACGATATCCTGATCTGCGTCATACTCTGCCCGAGCGATCGCCGCCGCGGTTTTTCCGTGCAGCATTTTCCACTCGATTTTTTCGATATCACAGGGTATTATACCGTATTTATCGCATAAATACAACTGTTCTTCCCTAGAAAGTCGTTTGGTGATATCATGCAGAAGTGCTGCGAAACCGGCTTTCTGCACATCGCCGCCAAATCGCTCGGCAAGCATCCGCGCCGCCTTTTCGCACCCAAGCGTATGCGTATAGCGATAGCCGGACAAATGTGATAGGATGGACTGTCGTTCTAATTCTGTGTATCGCATAACAAGATCCGCCTTTCAAACTGTATTTTAAGCATCTTCGGATCACATTCTGTGCTGCTCCGAATGCTTTTTCAGCCAAAAACTTTCTGATACAATCGGTTCTGCCGGATATATGCCGCGACCGCAGGTGGGGTCAACGCCTCAAATGTCCCCTGCTGCCGCACATCAGTCGAGGAGATCGGAAGCACCGGACACTGTACCAATGTTACCTTCGCGCCCAATGTCTTCCGAAGCTCATCTGCCTTTGTTTCCAGTGCCGGAAAATCCTCTGTGCCGCGGGCAACGGCGGCAAGCCCTGCCAGACGCACGATCTCATCTGGTGCGCGCCACGAGCGGTCAAAGGACAATAACATATCCGTTCCCACGATCAGGGTCAGGTCATCCTCTCCGCTTTCATGCAGGGCACGCAGCGTGTCTACCGTATAGCTTGCACCGCCGCGCCGGATCTCCACATCACAAAATTCCGCCCACGGGTATGGCTCTGTCATCAGGCGTACCATGTCGCATCGCTGTGCCGTTGTTGCACTGCCCTCAGGCAATCGTTTATGGGGCGGCAGGTTGGTCGGGATAAAAAAGACTCGTTCCAGCCCCAGTGCCTGCCGTACCGCATTCGCCGCCGCAAGATGTCCCTTATGCGGCGGATTGAAGGTTCCACCCAGTACACCTGTTTTCATCGTCTTACTTCTCCAGAACGATCTTGCGCTTGTCCGGATCAGAGGACTGACGGTACAGGACAAACTTTGTGCCGATGCACTGTACGCCATCTGCACCCGTTGCCTCGCAGAGTGCCTCAGATACGGTGCGCGGAGTCGTCAGCGCATTTTCGAGCACCTTTCCCTTGACCAGTTCATGGTTTTCAAGCAGAACCTCCAGCTGATTGATGACGCCTTCCGTCACCCCTTCCTTTCCGATATGCAGGGTCACTGCCAGCGAGTTGGATAACTTGCGCAGGGATGCGCGCTGTTTGCTTGTTAACATGTTTTCTTTTCTCCTGTTTCTTGTTCAAATTTCAACTTCTTACGGAGCACTGCCGCCAGCTTTTCCAGTGCATGTGCACGGTGCGAAATACGGTTTTTCACTGCTGCTGGCAGCTCTCCAAAGGTGCAGTCATACTCTCGCACATAGAACAACGGATCATATCCGAAACCTTCCGTTCCATGCAGCTCGGTCAGAATCTCACCCTCACACTCGCCGCGCACCGTGATCTCCTGTCCATCCCCAAGCACACAGCAGATCGCGCATACAAAACGCGCCTGCCTTTCGCATTCATCCACATGCTCCATATTTTGAAGCAGGAACAGATTGCGGTCGTGATCGGTTCCCGAACAGTACCTTGCAGAATACACCCCCGGCGCACCGGAAAGCGCGTCCACCGCCAGCCCCGAATCGTCTGCAATTGCGGGCATCCCTGTAAATGCGCTTGCAGACAGTGCCTTGATCCGCGCATTTTCCTCGAAAGTCTGCCCGTTCTCCTCCGGTTCCGGTGCATCCTTGGGAAGTGGTACGACTTCGATCCCCAGCGTTCCCAAAATTGCAGAAAGCTCCTCCAGTTTTTTCTGATTGTGCGATGCTAGTACAAACTGCATGACTTAGCCCTCCATCGCCGCAAGCTGTGCCTTGCGCAGCACTCCATTGCCGACCTCTCCCAATGCAATGAGCTGTTCCAGCTCATCCTTACGGAAGGGGCGGCCCTCACCAGTGCCCTGAATCTCCACGAATTCACCTGACCCCGTCATAATGAGGTTACAGTCTACGATCGCATGAGAGTCTTCGATATAGTTGAGATCGAGCACTGCCTCATTCTCGAAGATACCCGCTGAAACCGCCGAAACCGTATCGGTCAGCGGCAGCTTTTCGATCACGCCTGTATCAACCAATTTCTTGCACGCGATCCACAGCGCGACATAGCCGCCTGTGATGGACGCGCACCGTGTGCCGCCGTCTGCCTGAATGACATCACAGTCCACAACGATCTGACGCTCGCCCAGTGCCTCGCGGTCAACCACGGCGCGGAGCGCACGCCCAATCAGGCGTTGGATCTCTGCTGCACGGCCATTGAGTTTGAGTTTGCCGATATCACGCGGAGAGCGCGTATTGGTCGCACGCGGCAGCATGGAATATTCTGCCGTCACCCAGCCCAATCCGGTATCCTTGAGGAACGGCGGCACTCTTTCTTCTACGGTCGCATTGCAGATCACCTTGGTATTGCCGCAGGAAATCAGAACCGAGCCTTCCGCATGCATGGTAAAGTCACGCGTGATCTCAATGGGGCGCATTTCATCTGCGCGTCTTTTATCTGGTCTTGTCATGCTTATTCCATCTCCTCTACTGGCGGCAGTAATGCCTCTAAAAATTCCGAGCGGTCAAAGTCCATCAAATCATCCAGACCTTCGCCCACACCAACAAGCTTGACCGGTACGCCCAGTCCGGCGGAGATCGCAACCACGATGCCCCCCTTTGCCGTGCCGTCCAGCTTGGTCAAAATAATGCCGGTCAGCTTCGCCGCCTTATTGAATGCATCTGCCTGATGTACTGCATTCTGTCCGGTGGTGGCATCGAGCACCAAAAGCGTTTCGCGGTCTGCATCAGGCAGCTCGCGTGTAATGATGCGGTCGATCTTTCCCAGTTCATTCATGAGGTTCTGCTTGTTATGCAGGCGGCCAGCGGTATCTATGATGATCACATCGCTGCCGCGCGCCTTTGCCGCCGCGATCGAGTCATACACGACCGCCGCCGGATCGGCTCCCTCACCATGACGCACGATATCCGCGCCCGCTCGCTTTGCCCAGATTTCCAGCTGATCGGCTGCCGCTGCACGGAAGGTATCTGCCGCGGACAGCATCACCTTTTTGCCCTGAGACACATAACGAGAGGCGATCTTGCCGATCGAGGTGGTTTTACCCACACCATTGACACCAATCACCAGAATGACCGCCGGCTTGGTATCGAGATGCAGCGCGGTATCCTGCTGCATCATATCGCTCAGCACATCCTTGAGCACACAGCGCAGCGCAAGCGGCGTATCCACACGCTGATGCTTTGCGCAGTCCTCAACCTTTTCGGTTGCCTCAGCGGCAACGGTTGCACCCAGATCGGACAGGATCAGTGCTTCCTCCAGCTGCTCGAGCATTTCCGCGTCGATCTGAACGAAGTTGCTCATGATGTCATTGAACTGCTCACTGACTGCCTCCGTCGTGCGCTTGAGTCCCATTTTGATTTTGTCAAAAAATCCCATAACTGTTCTCCTTCTTGGATATTCTAAAAAATCAGTCAATCATTCCTTGAAATCTCTGCTCGGCTTCTGCCAGATTGAGCATCAGCATACGAGAAACGCCCTGCTCCTGCATCGTCACACCGTAGAGCATATCTGCCTGCTCCATCGTACCGCGGCGGTGCGTAATGGCAATGAACTGTGTCGCACCGGACAGCTTGCGCAGATATGCGGCATACCGTGCGACATTGACGTCATCCAGTGCCGCCTCGATCTCATCAAGTACACAGAACGGTGTGGGTCGTACCTTCAGGATGGCAAAATACAGCGCGATCGCGACAAAGGCTTTTTCGCCGCCTGACAGCAGAGTAAGCGTCTTGACCGCCTTTCCGGGTGGGCATACACGGATCTCGATGCCGCAGTTCAAAATATCAGCGGTATCAGCCAGCTGCAATTCCGCATGTCCGCCGCCGAAGATCTCCACAAAGGTCTCCCCGAAATAATGATTGAGTTTTGCAAACTCAGTCGCAAAGATCTCCTTCATGTGGAATGTCAGTTCATCAATGACCTTCTGCAATTCTTTCTGTGCCGTTTCCAGATCATCCTTCTGCTCGCGCAGGAACTCGAATCGCTCCTGCAACGCCTGATACGCCTCGACTGCATCAAGGTTGACGTTGCCCAGCGCACGCATCTTACTGCGTAGATCGTCTGCCGTGCGCTGTGCCGCAGTCGGGTCGGATAGCGGAATCCGAAGTTCCTCTGCCGGTGTAGGGGTCAACTCATAGCTTTCCCACATTTTATCTAAAATCTGTGTTTCTTCATTTTTCAGCTGTATCGTCTGCGCGGAAAGGCGGCCATTCTCACGTTCCAGCGCAAGAATTTCCTGATTTTTGTCCTGTGCTGTCCGATCCACTCTTGTGCGCTCGGCTTCAATGCGCATACGCTGCTGCCCCTGTGCGTGCAGCAGATTCTGTAAGTCCTTGAGATCCTCTGCGCCATGGTCGCGCAGCTGTCTGGACTGTGCAAGCTGTGCCTGCATCTGCTCGGCTTCCTGTTCAAAGCGTGCAATGGTCTGTGCATGTGTATCCAATCCGGCTGCCATTTCCATGCGCAGGCGTTCTATGTTCTGAGCCGCACGCTGTTCCGCTGCGAGTTCCGTTCGGTTCTCCGCCTGCGCCGTGCGCAGTTCCTGTAGTTTTGCACTGCGGATCTCCTGCTGTGCGTTCCAGCTTTCCTCGTCCGCCGCAAGTCTCATGTACGCTGCACCCAATGCTTCCTTTTCCTGCATACAGCGGTCGAGCGTTTTTTGCGCCTGTGCAATCTCTGCTTCATAATGCGTGCGCGCAGCATCCAGATTGTTTTGTTCATAGAGCAAGCCGTCATGTCGTGTACGCAGACTGTCCACGCGTGCATGGTGCTGCGCCGCCTGCGCCTGTAATTCGGACAGCGTTTCCATCAGCTTGGTCTGCTCGCCCTCAAGGGCATTCTGGTCATACCGGACTGCGGACAGTTCATGCCTTGCCTGCTGCAATGCATGTTCGATTTTCTCCCGTTCGCCTGCAAGCTGCTCTGCCTGTTGTGTCAGGGTGGTAAGCTGCGCGGTGCGTGCCAAAATGCCGCTGCTCTTGGATACCGAGCCGCCCGTCATCGCGCCGCCTGCCTGAATCATCTGTCCATCCAGCGTTACGATCCGGAACCGATTGTGATACCGCCTTGCAACCGCAAGTGCAGCGTCCATATCCTCCGCAATCACCGTCCGTGCCAGCAGGCTCTGTATAACAGCCTGATACTGTGGGGCGTACTGTACCAGCATATCCGCCGTTCCATATATCCCTGCGCACTTGTCCAGCCCCTGCTCTCCCAGTGTCTTAGCTCGAATGGTATCCAAAGGGAGAAATGTTGCGCGTCCGCTGTCTGTGCGTTTGAGATAAGCGATCGCTGCCTTACCGTCATTTGCCGTATCGACAACGAGGTTGGACGCCGCCGCGCCCAGCGCGATCTCGATCGCGGTCACATAGCGCGGCTCTACGGTCAGACAAGAGGACACCGGTCCATGGATCCCCACAAGCCGTCCGCTCTCTGCCTGCTGCATCACGCGCTTGACCGCGCGGGAAAATCCCTCATATTCCTTTTCCAGTTCGCGCAGCATCTTGATGCGATTTGCCGTATCGGTCTGCCTTGCGGTCAGATCGGCAAGTGCTGTCGTACCAGTCTGTACGCGCTCTTGCCGGAGTTCCAGCTTGCGCGCCATACCCGAAAGCTGATTTTTGAGGGTCTCCCGTTCCTGCTGACAGGCCTGCAGTGCATCTTCACATGCTTTATACGCAGCTGCCTGCGCTTGCAGCTGCTCTGCCGCCTGCGCGATCTCGTCTGCGATATGATCCTTACGGCTGTCCATGCCGTCCAGTCCGGTCTGCGCTGCTGTGCGTTCCATCTCGGCTGCAAAGTGCGTCTGCTCCTGCTCCGCCTGCTTTGCATCCAGCGCAGTGCGGCGTACAGCAAGCTGGTCTGCTTGCTGTACTGCACAGGCTTCTTCCTGCTCGATCGCCTGCATCTCTTGCAGCAAGGTCTGATATGCGTCCTCCAGCGCAGTTTGCCGCGCAGTATGCACAGCGGTCTGCTGAACGAGCGACTGCTCCTGCTCGGCCTGACGCATCCGCTCCTGCCGCGCGCGCTCCAGATTCTCTGCATTGTTCTTGAGGTTGGCTTCCAGTACGGCGCAGCGGCTGGATAGATCCGCGCGGCTTTGTTCGACTGCCCGCATCTGCTGGCGCAGCGTATCTGCCGCCGCATCTGCCTCATGCAGCTCCTTTGTCAGCTGCTCAGACTGCCCATACAGCGTCTCCTGCTCAACCCGTGCTTTTTGAAGCTGCTCGGTACATGCCGCTGTGTCCTGTTGATTTTTGGCTGTCCGTATTCGGATATCCGACAAACTTTCCAGCCATAGGGAAACCTCCAGCGTGCGCAGCTCCTCTCGGAGCGCGAGATACGCCTTTGCCTTTTCTGCCTGCTCCCCAAGCGGCCCTGCCTGCCCTTCCAGTTCGGTATAGATATCGCGGATGCGCACCAGATTGTCCTCGGTTGCGTCCAGCTTGCGGGTGGCCTCTTGCTTGCGGTAGCGGAACTTTGTAATGCCCGCAGCTTCCTCAAAAATTTCACGGCGATCCTCGCTCTTAAGGGAAAGAATCTCGTCAATGCGCCCCTGTCCAATCATCGAATATCCATCGCGTCCTAAGCCGGTATCCATAAATAGTTCATGGATATCTTTTAATCGGCAGGGTTTTTTATTCAGTGCATATTCGCTTTCCCCCGAGCGGTAATACCGCCTTGTGACCATGATCTCGGTATAGTCCGAGCGGAATGCATGGCTTGCGTTATCCAAAATGAGAGAGACCTCGGCAAACCCCACCGGACGACGCTTTTGTGTGCCGCTGAAAATAACATCTTCCATCTTCGCACCACGCAGACTGCGCGTGGACTGCTCGCCGAGCACCCAGCGAATGGCATCTGAAATATTCGATTTTCCGCTTCCATTCGGCCCTACGATCGCAGTCATCCCACCCGCAAACCGAATTTCTGTGCGGTCAGGAAAAGACTTAAAGCCCTGCAAAATCAAGCTCTTTAATATCATGCAAAAACCCCACGAGGTATATTTTCAGTTATTTTATATTTTAACACCAATTGCTATTTGTGGCAATGCACCGCCCACACATTTTGCCATTTATTCAAAAATATACGGTTTCCTGTATCGAAAAAAGGCGAACCGTCTTCGGCTCGCCCATGTTTTCGTGTCTATGCTTTCTGCACACCCATCAGCTCAAGTGCCTGCTTTGCCGCCATCTGCTCGGCTTCTTTCTTGCTCCGGCCTACGCCCTGCGCAAATACATTGCTGTTGAGCAGCAGTTCCATCGTAAATTCCTTCGCATGATCCGGTCCTGTTGCGCCAGCCAGACGGTACTCCAGCGTCTCCTGCCGATTTTTCTGCACGATCTCCTGCAGCTGTGTCTTATAGTCGGTGAACGCGCCGCCCTTGCGCGCTTCATCTGCCTTGCGCGGAATGAAGCTCAGGACAAATGCGCGGGCAGGCTCAATACCGCCATCGAGATAGATCGCACCCAGCAGTGCCTCTACCGCATCGGCAAGGATGGACGGACGCTGCCGTCCGCCGCCATTCTCCTCGCCATGCCCTAGGCAGATCTCCTGATCGATGCCAAGTTCCTTGGCGATTTCGTACAGCGCACGTTCACATACCACCGCTGCACGCAGTTTGCTGAGCTGACCTTCGGGCAGTTCGGGGAAGTGGTTGTAAAGATAATCGGCTGTCACAAAACCGAGTACGGAATCGCCGAGAAACTCGAGCCGCTCATTGTTCTGCAAGTGGCGCATGCGCTGCTCATTTGCATAAGACGAGTGCGTCATTGCCTTACGGAACAATGCCGGATCGCGAAACCGATATCCAATTCGTTCTTGCAGCATAAATAAGGTTCCTTTCTTTTCCTGTTTTGATGTTTTGTAAAAACAAGAGCCTGCTTTTGGCGCAGGCTCTTCCATTTTATTCGTCTGGGCCGCCAATAAAATCAACCACATCGCCCACTGTCTTGAGTTTGCGTGCGGCTTCCTCGCTGATTTCGCCCACATCGAATTCTTCTTCCAGTGCCATCATCATTTCCACCAGATCGAGAGAATCCGCGCCGAGATCCTCATCAAAAGAGGTCTCGAGGGTAATGGTTTCCGGCTCTACGCCAAACTGTTCGCTCAGCAACTCCACCAATTTCTCAAATACCATTCAAACTTCGCCTCCTCACCACTCAGGATATTTTGATAATAGTGAGGTTTTTCGCAGTTGTCAAGTCCTTTTGTGAAAATCACATGGAAATCGATTTTGGCAGCGTAATTATAATTTGCTTGGAGAAGCAGGGAAACGTATCGTGCCGACGACAGCGGCATAAGGGCTGGACACCTTACGGTTTCCTTGCCCTTATGGATCCCGCCCTTCCCTTCCATCCGGTATACAATGGAAATGCCCCAGAGAGTGTGAAAGTATGAACTCCGCCACAGGCGGAATCGTACAGCCTTGTTTGGTGCTTGTTGTTTCTGCAATCGTAAAGGCTGTCTGTGCCATCATTTGGATTGACAGGACTGGAAATCGTCTTTCCGTTTCAGCAGCAAGATTTCAGGTGGTTCATGTGATTTGCCGCTCTACCGCATCTGGAACGAGCCGACCAGTTTGCGAACTGGTCGG
>JAHHRO010000050.1 GCA_020025755.1 Butyricicoccus sp.
AAACCGGGGGTATCAGAGCCAGTTTCTACCGGAACTGGCTCTGTATCTAGGGGGATTGGATCCCCCTAGAAAGACTGTCGAAGTTCTTCGACAGTCTCAAAAGCCGCCCTGACGGGCGGCTTTTATGTCCGATATAACAGCGATTAGTCCACGCTGTACAGTGCCTGCAGCTTCTGCAGGTGTGTGAATCTCTTCTTGGAAGCCTCTTCCGATTCTGCGAACAGCTTCTCTGCACGCTCTGGGAAGGAGCGGGTCAGAGCGGAGTAACGAGCCTCACCCATGATGAACTCACGGTAGTCAGCTGTCGGCTCCTTGGACTCAAGGATGAATGGATTCTTGCCCTCAGCCTTGAGTGCCGGATTGAAGCGGAACATATTCCAGTAGCCGCAGTCAACAGCTTTCTTCATTTCCTTCATGCAGTTGGTCATACCGCCCTTGATGGAGTGCATCTCACACGGAGCATAACCGATGATGAGGGACGGTCCCGGATAAGCCTCAGCCTCAGCGATCGCCTTCAGGGTCTGCGCCGGATTTGCACCCATAGCAACCTGTGCCACATAAACATAGCCGTAGCTCATTGCGATCTCAGACAGGGACTTCTTGCCGATGGACTTACCAGCAGCAGCGAACTGTGCAACTGCACCAATGTTGGTGGACTTGGAAGCCTGTCCGCCAGTATTGGAGTAAACCTCAGTATCAAATACCATAACGTTTACGTCCTCACCGGAAGCCAGAACGTGATCCAGACCGCCGAAGCCGATGTCGTATGCCCAGCCGTCACCACCGAAGATCCAAACGGACTTCTTGGACAGGTATTCCTTGCTGTCCAGGATCTCCTTGCATGCGGTGCAGCCAGCAGCAGCACCCTTTTCGAGTTCTGCAACCAGAGCAGTTGTAGCCTCTGCGTTTGCAGCACCGTCTTCCTTGGTCTCAAGGAACTTGTCGATTGCAGCCTTTGCTTCAGCCGGTGCATGCTCGCTCTGCTTCATCTCTTCCAGCTTCTCGATCAGGCGATCACGGATTGCCTTCTGACCGTAGAACATACCCAGACCATGCTCAGCGTTATCCTCGAACAGGGAGTTTGCCCAAGCCGGACCATGGCCCTTCTTGTCAACGGTGTACGGAGAAGTAGCAGCTGGGCCGCCCCAGATAGAGGAACAACCGGTTGCATTGGAGATATACATACGATCGCCGCAAACCTGAGTGATGAGACGTGCGTATGCGGTTTCAGCACAACCTGCGCAGGAGCCGGAGAACTCAAGCAGCGGTGTCTTGAACTGAGAATCCTTTACAGTCTTGTTGGAGATCATATCTGCCTTCTCGGAAACCTTTGCAACCATGTAGTTGAAGGTATCCTGCTGTGCAGCTTCCTGCTCCTGCGGAACCATCGTCAGAGCCTTTACCGGACAGATGCCAGCACAAACGCCACAGCCCATGCAGTCCAGCGGAGAGACAGCGATCGCAAACTTGTAAACGCCCTTGCCCTTGCCAGCCTTGATGTCAACGATCTTGGAGCCTTCCGGTGCAGCAGCTGCTTCTTCGTCAGTCAGTGCAAACGAACGGATGGTCGCATGCGGGCAGACATAAGAACACTGGTTACACTGGATACAGGTATCCTGATTCCAAGTTGGAACCGTAACAGCAACGCCGCGCTTCTCGTAAGCAGAAGCACCCTGCTCAAAGGTACCATCAACATGGTCACCTGTGAATGCAGATACCGGCAGGGAGTCACCGTCCATACGAGCAACCGGATCCATGATATCTTCAACCATCTTAACGGTCTTTTCACGGCCTTCCAGTGCTGCGCCCTTTTCTTCATCCTGTGCATCAGCCCAAGATGCCGGTACATCGATCTTAACAAATGCGGTTGCACCTGCATCGATCGCCTTATGGTTCATATCAACAACGTCCTGACCCTTCTTCAGATAGGACTTGGTTGCTGCATCCTTCATGAAGCGGATCGCTTCCTCAGAAGGCATAACCTTAGCCAGCGCGAAGAATGCGGACTGCAGGATGGTGTTGGTACGCTTGCCCATACCGATCTCGATCGCAAGGTCGATCGCATTGATGGTATAGAGCTGAATGTTGTTCTTTGCGATATAGCGTTTCTCAGAAGCTGCCAGATGATGCTCGAGTTCTTCCGGAGTCCACTGGCAGTTGATGAGGAATACGCCGCCCGGCTTTACGTCACGCACGATCGGGAAGTGCTTGGTAACGTAAGACGGGTTGTGGCAGGCAACAAAGTCTGCCTTATTGATATAGTATGGGCTCTTGATCGGCTTATCACCAAAGCGCAGGTGAGAAACGGTTACACCGCCGGTCTTCTTGGAGTCATACTGGAAATATGCCTGAACATACTTGTCGGTGTGGTCACCGATGATCTTGATGGAGTTCTTGTTTGCACCAACGGTACCGTCGCCGCCCAGACCCCAGAACTTACACTCTGTGGTGCCTTCTGCTGCGGTATTCGGAGCTGGCTTCTCCTCGAGGGACAGATGGGTCACATCGTCGTTGATGCCCAGCGTGAACATCTGCTTCGGTGCATCCTTCTGCAGCTCATCAAATACAGCGAATACAGAAGCCGGAGGGGTGTCCTTAGAGCCCAGACCGTAACGACCGCCTGTTACGACGAGATCGTTCTTGCCTGCGTTGCGCAGAGCGGTTACAACGTCCAGATAGAGCGGCTCGCCCTGTGCGCCCGGCTCCTTGGTACGGTCGAGTACCGCGATCTTCTTTGCAGTTGCCGGAATTGCAGCAACGAACTTGTCTGCTGCGAACGGACGATACAGGCGAACCTTGATGAGGCCGACCTTCTCACCCTTTGCGGTCAGGTAGTCGATCACTTCCTCTGCCACATCACAGATGGAGCCCATTGCGATGATGACACGCTCAGCGTCCGGTGCGCCGTAGTAGTTGAACAGCTGATAATCGGTGCCCAGCTTTGCATTCACCTTTGCCATATACTCTTCCACGATGCCCGGAACAGCCTCATAGTAGCTGTTGCAAGCTTCACGATGCTGGAAGAAAATGTCGCCGTTCTCGTGAGAACCACGCATTACAGGGTGCTCTGGGTTGAGGGCGCGCTTGCGGAATGCTTCTACTGCATCCATATCGCACATCTCAGCCAGGTCGCTGTAATCCCATACCTGAATCTTCTGGATCTCGTGAGAAGTACGGAAGCCGTCAAAGAAGTTGATGAACGGCACACGAGACTTCAGGGTTGCCAGATGTGCAACCGCGGACAGATCCATGACTTCCTGTGGGTTGGTCTCGCAGAGCATAGCGAAGCCGACCTGACGGCAAGCCATAACGTCAGAATGATCACCGAAGATGTTGAGCGCATGAGAAGCAACTGTACGCGCAGAAACATGGAAGACACAGGGGAGCAACTCGCCCGCGATCTTATACATGTTCGGGATCATGAGCAGCAGGCCCTGAGAAGCGGTGTAAGTAGTTGTCAGTGCACCAGCTGCCAGAGAGCCATGCACAGTACCAGCAGCACCGGCCTCTGACTGCATCTCAATGACCTTTACAGTTGTACCGAAGATGTTCTTCTGGCCAGCGGCTGCCCACTGGTCAACGTTGTCTGCCATGGGGCTGGAAGGGGTAATCGGATAGATACCTGCAACCTCAGTAAATGCATACGACACATGTGCCGCAGCGGTATTACCGTCCATGGACTTCATTTTTCTTGCCATGTTTTGAAATCCTCCTTGATGGAAATTACGGATTGACGAAAAAAGCAGAACAACACACCTGCTTAGGGTGCGGTTCTAAAAGCAAAATACGCTACCGTTAATATTTTATCACACACAGCCATGTTATGTAAACCATTCGCCATGAGATTTTTGTGAATTCTCCTGTTATTTCAGAAAATCCTTGGCAAGCACAGTAAAAGTATATTATATTACTATCATATACTTGCATATTTTCGGGGAGGTATTGGTATGGTTTCACTGATCCACTCTGCCGGACTGACCGGCATCGAAGGATACATCGTCTCGGTCGAGTGCTTTTTCTCTACGGGACTGCCGCGCCTTGATATCGTTGGCTTGCCTGACAAAGCCGTTTCCGAGGCAGGCGAACGCGTACGCGCGGCCATCAAATCTTCAAACTATGACTGGCCGGTGTCTCGTATCACCATCAATTTGGCACCAGCCGATGTGCGCAAGGAGGGTCCGGTCTATGACCTGCCGATCCTGCTTGCCATACTTGCCGCTTCCGGACAGATCGATACGCCGCCGCGTGATGCAATGTTCCTCGGCGAAGTCTCCTTAACAGGTGCATTGCGTCCCGTCCGCGGTGTACTCTCCATGGTGCTCGCTGCACGCGATGCCGGTTTCCAGCGAGTCTATGTGCCTGCCGCAAATGCCGCAGAAGCGTCCTTTGCCTCTGGTATTACCATTTGTCCGGTCGATTCGCTCCCACCTCTGCTGGATCATCTGACGCATGGCACTTCACTGCCTGCCTGTGCCATTCCTGCGCCCGACGAAAAGCCACAGGAAATCCCTGATTTTTGCGATGTGCTCGGGCAGCAGACCGTAAAACGTGCCTTCGAGATCGCAGCCGCTGGCGGACACAACATCCTGCTTTCCGGTTCTCCCGGCTCAGGCAAGAGCATGATGGCAAAACGCTTTGCCAGCATCCTTCCGCCTCTTTCCGAGGCGGAACAGCTTGAGGTCATCCGCATCTGGTCAGCTGTCGGGCGCGGAAGCGAAGCCGCTCAGTTGTCCGGGCGTCCCATCCGTGCCCCACATCATACGATATCTGCACAGGCACTCGCAGGCGGTTCTTCCTCTGCTTCTCGTCTGCCGCTTCCCGGTGATATCTCTCTCGCCCACAACGGCGTCTTATTTCTGGACGAGCTGCCGGAATTTCACCGCAATGTGCTTGAAGTGCTGCGTCAGCCAATCGAGGATGGCGTTGTTTCTATCTCCCGCGCCGCAGGAAAGGTAACCTATCCTGCTCAGTTCCAGCTGATCGCCGCCATGAATCCCTGCAAATGCGGCTGGTACGGTACACCGCGCTGCACTTGTGCTCCCTCAGATGTCGGGAAATATCTGCGACGGCTCTCCGGCCCCCTCCTCGATCGCATCGATCTGCAGGTCTCCGTCCAGCCGGTTTCGTATGCCGCACTCACCTCACGCGGCGAACGCAATGAAGAACCATCCGCTGTCATCCGTGAACGTGTACTCGCCGCACGGCAGCTCCAAACAACACGCTTTCATGATACGGGAATCCGCTGCAATGCACAGATCCCACCCGCACATATGTCCACTTTTTGTCCAGTGGATGCAGATGGTCAGAAAATGCTGGAAAACGCTTTTGATCGTCTTGGACTGACCGCTCGTGCCTATGATCGTTTGCTGCGCGTCGCACGCACCATCGCCGATCTCGACCGGTCCGACCTGCTTCAGGGAACCCATATCGCAGAAGCACTGAGCTACCGCACCCTTGACCGCATGGTTTGATTACGTTATGTTATTTTTATTTTTCACAGCCCGTTGTGGATAACCCTGTGGATTGTGTGCATAACTTTTTATTTGTTCCTTTTTTCTCCCATTTTTTATAGAAAAGTTTTATTTTACAACCTTTTTATTTCTTTTTGAAGAAATTTTATGTAATCACTTTTCCACTTCATACACAGATTTATCCCCAGCTCATCACCCATCTTTTCCCTGAAACACGAAATCCTTGGAACAAGATCCTTTGATTTCCGTCAATATAATTGACATTTTCGATAGATTATGCTGTAATGAACTTGTAATCAAATTGTAATCTCTCCTTCGTTCTTGAAGGTTTTCGATCCGCCTACTTCAGAAAGGAGTCCCTTTAAATGAAGCATTTCCGCGTACTTTGCGCGCTCCTTACCGCCACCCTCACCGCCTCCTGCTTATCCTCCGCAAGCGCACTGACAGGGGTATCCTCTTGGGCTAAAACCGATGTGCATGCCGCGCAGGCAGCCAGCCTTGCACCAGATACCTTTGCCTCTTTGGATGCACGCACGCCCATTTCGCGTGAAGAATTCTGTGCAGTCGCACTCAAATTATATGAGGCGGAACGCCAGATCAAAGTGCCACGCACAAAAAAGGTTTATTTCAAGGACTGTAAAGATCCCAATGTCAACACCGCCTATGAAATGGAGCTCGTTTCCGGACGTGATAAGAACACATTTGCGCCCAAAGAACCAGTCAGCCGTCAGGATCTCTGCGTGATTCTGGATAATATCCGCACAAAATGCGAGGTGGACAAGCCTGATATCACCATATCTGCCAAATCCTTTTCGGACAGCAGGGATCTACGCCCCTATGCTGTCAGTGCCACCGAAGTCATGCTTTCCACCGGCATTATGAAAGGGGTCGAGGTCTCGATCTCCAACGATCCGGAAAAAAATGGACAAACACTCACCCAGCTCCAACCCCAAGGCACAGCAACACGAGAACAATCCCTCATTATGGCGAACCGCTTCTTATCCACCTTTGACGCAAAGCCGCTCAAGCCATCCGATCAGATGAATGACAATGACGCGATCCTTGCCAGCCGTCCTTTGGCAGCACCGGAATCCCCTCAGCCGAAAGCCGAACCCGACAAGGACGATCGAAGCGAGACGCCGGAAAAAGTTGATGCCGCCTCTCAAACCGAAGTCGATCTGAATCAGGAGGAAGAACAATTCCTGCTTATGGACGAGCCGATCTCGGTATCGGGCACGGTTGCCGAAAAGAAAAATGCTGTTTTTGGAGAGGGAAATGGTTATTATACTGAACAAGCCGTCGCAGAAGCCAACATGGAGCAGATCACGGTCAAGGTTTGGTCACTGCTTTCCAGCGGACAAAAAACACCGTCTACCAAAACATTCAAGGTACATAAAGCGATCGTAGATGAAGTACATGCCGTATTCGACGAGATCTTTGAGGGGGATGAAAAATTCCCGATCAAGGATGCAGGCGGCTATTCATGGCGCAGCAGCACTCGCTCTGAGCACCGTCAGGGCACAGCCATCGATCTTAACTACATGGAAAACATGGAATGCTCTATCGACGAAAACGGCAAGGTTCTCAAAGTGACCACCGGCTCACACTGGACTCCGATTCTGGATCCCTACTCCATTCCTGCCGGCGGCGATGTCGTTCGTGCCTTTGCAGCTCATGGCTTTGCATGGGGCGGTGATGCATGGACCTCCAAACGAGATTACATGCATTTCTCCTACTTTGGAACATAATATATTTTCAGTACATAAAAGAAACCGATCCGTGTTCTCACCGATTGGTTTCTTTTAATCTACTACGGTATTTTTAATGTTCTTCATCGTTTTTCTCTGCTTTCTATCGTTTCCTAAAATGATTTTGCAAATCTCCTATCTTATTGCATCTTCAATCACAAAGTATATTTTATATATTTAAAAAATATCCTTCTCCATTCGATCTCTATTTTCACGCCGCCTACGACTGCAATCATGCAAAAACGCAGCACTCCTTGATGGATTTTTCGTATATTTGACGCAGTGGATGCCGTCCCTTGTAGAAAAAGATAAATTTTCGATTTTTCAAACAGCCCTTCGGTTTACAGCAATCCCAAATTGATGTATCATGTATCTATAAAATGTGCGTATCGAGCACTCTGCCCCATTTATGCGGCGATCTTGTTCATTTACCTCATCCTTCAGACCTTGATCCAGCTTCTATATCATCAGAAAGGGCGTTTATTATGCGTACAATCATAAAAAATGGTATCATCGTCAATGATTCTGCTGCATTCCACGGAGATATCCTGATCGAAGATGGCATCATTCAGGCAATCAGCACACATTTCGATCTTCCTGATGCAGAATACATTGATGCAAGCGGAAAATATGTACTACCCGGTGCCGTCGATGTCCATACCCATATGGATCTGCAAGCTGGTGCCCATCGTGCGGTAGATGATTTCTACACAGGAACCGTTGCAGCGGCATGCGGCGGCACCACCAGCATCGTCGATCACATGGCATTCGGTCCCAAAGGATGCAGCCTGTGGCATCAGGTAGAAGAATATCACCGTCTGGCAGATGGAAAAGCCGTCATCGACTACGGTTTCCACGGGGTACTTCAACATGTAAATGAACAGGTGCTCGAAGAAATGAAAGAGATCTCGGAAAAAGAAGGGATCACCAGCTTCAAAGCCTATCTGACTTACGACTTCAAACTTTCTGATCAGGAGCTGTTTCAGGTTTTCCAGAAGGCAAAAGAATATGGCATCGTGATCCCCATCCACTGCGAAAACGATGGTGTCGTAACTTACTTACGCAGCTGGTACCGGCAGCAGGGTCATACCTCTGCCAAATACCATCCTCTGAGCCGTCCCTCCGGCTGTGAAGCGGAAGCCGTCAGCCGGATGCTGCATCTGGCTGCACTTGCTGGGGATGCGCCCATTTATATCGTCCATCTATCCACCGCCGCAGGGCTGTCCGAGATCCGCAAAGCCCATGCCCTGCATCAAAAATGCTTCGGTGTGGAAACCTGTACCCAATACCTCACGCGCACAGATGCCTGTTATGAAGATCCGCGGCAGGGTCTCAAATTCATCATGTCGCCTCCTCTGCGTAAGCAAGCTGACTGTGATGCACTTTGGGGTGGATTGCAGGACGGAGACATCGATGTGGTTGCAACCGACCATTGTCCATTCAACTTTGCCACCCAAAAGCAGTTTGGTGCACAGGACTTTACGGCGTGCCCCAACGGTGCCCCCGGTGTAGAAGAACGCCTGCCCATCCTATATTCTGAAGGCGTTGCAAAGGGGAAGCTGTCTATTTGTGATCTGGTCCGCCTGCTCTGTACGACCCCCAGTAAAATGTACGGTCTCTACCCCCAAAAAGGCGTGATCCAGCCCAATGCAGATGCAGATATCGTGATCCTAGACCCCAAAGGACATCGTACCTTGATGCATGATTCTCTCCATTCTGCCGTGGACTATACCTGCTATGAGGGAATGGAGCTGCAAGGCTCTATCGATCTGGTACTCTCCCACGGGCGTGTGATCGTAAGAAATAATGAATTCTTAGGTCAGCCCGGAGATGGACTCTACTTAAAGCGGTCACACAGCATCCTTGCGCAGTAAAATATGTACTGCTTGGAGCCTCTATTTTGTATAAAAAATAAGAAGGACGCATACGCGTCCTTCTTTGTGGCTCAATAAAAAGAATAAAAGTGGAAATAGGGATTTGAGGTAGGATTTTGAGAAAGATAATTTTGTTTTTCGAAACCGTAATTGTAAAAAGAATCAATCCATCTTAGAGAAAACGTCCTTGCCAAGACCGCACAGTGGGCAGACAAAATCTTCTGGGATATCTTCCCACTTGGTACCAACTGCTACGCCGTTATCTACATCTCCGACTGCTTCGTCGTAAACATATCCACATACATCACATACATACTTGCTCATTTTATTTTCTCCTTATATTGCTAATTCCAACATATTTTGATAATTTCGAAAGGATCCAGACGGAAAATCAGGTGTTTTTTTGCACCATATACTGTTCCCTTTCTTTGTCTATATTATACCTTCTTCGTTCATTGTTTGCAAGTCTTTCTTACTCTTATTCCTACCTAATTTATATGTAATTGACACGGCTTTTTCGGATAATGTGCACAAGAATAGTATACTTTCTCAGCAACAGAAAAGAAGCCCTGCAACAGAGCTTCTTCGGCATATCATTTCTTACTTAATCAAATATACCTGTGCTGAGATAGCGTTCCCCAGTATCTGGCAGCACCACAACAATAGTCTTTCCCATATATTCCGGACGCTTGCCGAGTTCCAACGCCGCACGAACCGCTGCTCCAGAGGAGATCCCCACAAGCAGTCCTTCTTTGCGCACGATCTCACGCGCACACGCAATGGCATCTTCTGATGCAACCGGACAAACCTCATCATAGATCTTTTGATTCAATACCTCTGGTATAAAGTTTGCACCGATCCCCTGTATCTTATGTGATCCTGCCTTGCCGGCTGACAGCAAAGGAGATTCTGCTGGTTCTACCGCTGCAATATACAGATCCGGATTCTGCTCTTTCAGATACTTTCCCGCACCGCTGATCGTACCGCCTGTACCGATCCCTGCAACCAGCACATCGATCTCGCCCTCTGTATCACGCCAGATTTCTGGGCCTGTGGTTTTGTAATGCGCCGCCGGATTCGCTGGATTTATGAATTGCCCAGCAAGGATACTGCCTGCAATCTCCTGCTGTAATTGCTGTGCACGATCCACAGCCCCCTGCATTCCCTGCGCTGCCGGTGTGAGTACGATCTCCGCGCCATACGCCGCAATGAGACGGCGGCGTTCCAGAGACATGGTTTCCGGCATGGTCAAAATAACACGATACCCACGCGGAACAGCGACCGATGCCAGCCCGATCCCTGTATTGCCTGAAGTCGGTTCAATAATTGTGCTTCCCGGCTTCAACTGTCCTGTACGCTCTGCTTCTTCAATCATATTGCGTGCCACGCGATCCTTTGCAGACCCTGCTGGGTTCATACATTCCAGTTTCGCCAGGATACGCGCATGTACGCCGTGCGCTTTGCAAACTGCATCCAATGCAACCAACGGCGTGCCGCCAATCAGATCGGCAGCACATGCAAAAATCTTTGCCATACGATTTTCTCCTCCATGTTCCAACGCCTGCTATCTCTATATATTTAGAATGACCAAACTCTGTATATGCCGCTTGCCGCACATAAGGATTTCTTATAAGGAATATCCCAAAAAAGGGTTTTATACAACCTTTTTTCCGGAAATCCATAGGCTAATTTGGATATGCAAATGTCACGGGCCGCACCGTATTTGTGAGTGCCTCACAGGTGTATCCCGCTTTTTTCAGTTCACTCAAAAGATTGCCCATCGCACGCGCGGTATCCGCTGCACTGTCATGCAGCACAACGATAGGTGTATTTTTGGTTTTCTGCACACCCGTCAGAACGGTCTGCGTGACTTCTGTGATCGTACGCTCTCCACTCTCGGCATCATTTGCAGATGCACTCCAATCATAGTACAGGAAACCGCGCCGCAGCATCTCCGCGATGATGGGCTGATAGGTCTGCTGAGAGTAGCGGTTGACCGAGCCGCCCGGGAAACGGAAAATCGTTGGGTATACGCCGCATGCTGCATAAACAGCCTCATACGCCTGATGGAAGTCCTCCAAAAAGGCTTCTGGAGAGGCATAGATTTTCTTATACTCTCCCGAAAAGCTACGGATCCCTACGGTATGCCCCTCATTTACCATACGCTTGAGCGTGGCTTCATTGCCGGCAATGTTCTTTCCCTCTACAAAAAAGGTGGCATGCTGTCCGCTTTTCTTCAGCGCATCCAGAATCTCTGGCGTATATCTGGTAGGACCTCCTTCAAAGGTCAAAAATACCGTCCCCTTTTTCGCTGTTTTGACGTCTGGAATCGGAGTGACCTTCATTTCCGGATACAGGGTTTGATAGGTCATCGGTTCTGCCGCATCAGTAAGTGCCGGATCAGGCATGACTGCCGTATATCGCTCCACCGTTTGTGTGAGGAGCTCATTCTGCTTTTTCAGATCTGCCAGCATGACCTCTGCATGTACTGCACGATATACCATGAATGTGCCGTATCCAATCAGTGCCACCAGCAAAACAATCAAAATCAAACGTATGATATCCCCGATCTGCATTCTGCGATGCCGATAGTGGGAACGATATCCGGAATAACGTCTATAGCGCACGTTTTTCTGCCTCCTTGACCGCGTATTATTTCGATCTGGGATCGAAAAATATGCAAGGTTACTATATCACAAAGCCAGACAGCATTTAAGTGAAACCTTCAAATTTTATACGAAAGAGGCAAGTTTTCATAAAAAAAAGCTGTCCCAAAATGGGACAGCTTTCAAAATGCTTACTTGAGGTTG
>JAHHRO010000051.1 GCA_020025755.1 Butyricicoccus sp.
ACGAGCCGACCAGTTTGCGAACTGGTCGGACTGTTCCAATGCTGCGGACTCTTTTGGCTGGTGGTCTATGCTCGAACGTCCATTGCTGTTCGTTTAGGAAATGGGCGACGTTCACGCGAGCGTTCATGGAGGGGCTGCAAAAGCGTACACCGTACCAATTTGTGACAGGGCTGCACGCGTCCGCTGTGCGGAGGTCATACTTTCACACCCTTGGGGCACTTCTGCGGAAAGAATCCGACCTGCGAAAATCCCGCCTGTGGCGGAGTTTATACTTTCACACCCTAGCGGCGGCACCATTGTAAATCGGATGGAGGGGGAGTGTTGGATTCATAAGGACAAGAACCGCAAGGTTATAGTCCTTATGCCGCCGTCGCGCGGCCGCGACACGTTGCTCTTTGCTTCCAAGCAAATCTTTTTTAGCAGAAAGGAAAACCCAACGGACGTTCCAAACACTCCGCAGTCTGTGCAAGCAGAAACGCCGCTGTCATCGGCACGACACCCGAGTGCGCATCCATGCTTAAAAATCACTTTCAATTCCCCCCACTGGATAGCGGAAGCGTAAGAACACATTGTGCCCCCTCTTTGGTGTTGCAGAAAGCAGCCGTCCCACCATGCAGCTGGATGATTTGCCGCACAATGGACAACCCCAACCCATGCGTGGGCAGTTCCTTTTCCAGCGGACGGTTCAGCGCATCCAGCACCGCTTGCGGATACCCACCCCCCGTATCACAGACGGAAAGCGTGAAACAAGTCCCGTTGGTCTCCAAACGGATCTCGATTTCGGTTCCCTTTGGGGTATGCTGCATACTGTTTGCAATCAGATTTCGGATGGCGCGTTCCAACAGGGCAGGGTCGGCTTCGAGTGCGGTTCCCTCACAGGCATGAGAGATCCTCAGAGAAAGGGCAAGGGTCGGTTCCTGATTTAGAAGTTCGGTGACAAGCTGGCGCAGCAAGGCAGGCAGAGACAAGGCTTCCTTGCGCAAGGGCTGTGCCTCATAGGTCAGCTTGGAAACGAGGTTCAGATCCTCGATCAGACGGCGCAGGCGTTCCCCCTGTATGCGGATCGTCCGTGCCTTTTGGGTATGCTCTGGTGTGCTGTTGGGGTCAGTCTCCAGCTGTGCAGCCGTGCCAAGGATCATGGTCAGGGGTGTGCGGACATCGTGAGAAACGCCAGCGATCCATTCCGTGCGCATACGATCGCGGCGGCTGAGTAATTCCTGCTTGTGTCGTAAGTGGACTGAGGTCACATTGAGGTCGTGACACAGGCTGCTGAATACTCCCTTTTCGGGCAGGGAAACGGACTGTTCATCGGCAAGATCGGAAAGCCCACCTGCAATGCGCTGTATAGAGCGGAAAAAGCGGATGCTGCTGAGTAAAATGAGCAGGATCGCAAGCAGCAGATTACATGTGATCCAGACGGGGAATTTCCGCAGGAGGTCGTTCAGGGTATGGAAATCCATTTCAACAGGATATTTCCACCGTGATCCCTTGGGATTGGCAAGCACGAATAAAAAGTCTCCCTTTTGATAGGCATACACCGGATAATCCGCGAGATACCAGCGCGTAAAGGCGGCGACCTGTGCAGGGGAGTAGCGGTGGTTGAGTGCATCGGGCAGACGATCCGACCATACGACCTGCCCTTCAGGGTTTAACAGCATTGCCCAGACATAGTTTTCCTGTAAGTCCTGCATGGCATCTTCGGGCAGAAACCAGCCGGTATTTGTCTGTATAAGTGCCTGTGTCAGATCGCGGATATGGTATTCCATAGGACTGCGTTGGTTTTGGGTGACCGTTACGGTATAGCTCACCAAGGCGGCGATGTTGACACCGATCAGCAGGAGTAGGACGCCAACCGCCGAGAGTGCATAGCGCAGGATGATTTGAAACAGGGTCTTCATGGCTCACGCTCCAGCTTGTAGCCCAAACCGCGCACAGTGCGCAGCCAGACGGGATTGGAGGGGTCTCGTTCGATCTTCTCGCGCAGGCGGCGGATATGTACCATCAGGGTATTTTCATAGCCAAAGATACCATCGTTCCATGCCGCCTGACAGAGTGCATCAATGGTAACGATGCTGCCGCGCGCGTCTGCCAGCTTGCGCAGCAAAGCGGTTTCCTTTGCAGTGAGGGGGGTGTCAGGATGATCGGGGTGGTGTACCATACCTGAAGCCCAGTTGATTTCCACCTCACCCAGACGCAGGATCGGGGGCAGGGTGGTGAGGTGATAGGTGCGCTTGAGTACAGCAGTCAGCCGTAGGATCAATTCATCGGGCAGGAATGGTTTGGTGATATAGTCATCTGCCCCCAGCCCCAAACCATGCAGCCGGTCTACATTGGCGTCACGCGCAGACAGGAATAAGGTTGGGACGTTGGTGGTCTGTCGCATTTCCTGCATGAGAGAAAAGCCATCCCCATCGGGCAGGTTGATATCGAGCAGGACAGCCTGTGGATGATGCAGAGCGAATAACTGCCGCGCCTCGCGGCAGTCTGCTGCACCGAATAGCGTAGAAAAGCCTGCATTATGCAGAATATCCAGAAGCATTTGACGCAGATCGGGCGCATCCTCCACGATCAGGACAGAATAGGTGTGTGTTTCGTCCATAAGAACCCCTCCTTTGCTGTTATTGTACCATAGTTTGCAGAGGGATGGGGATGCATGGGTGAAATTTAAGGAAAATGTAAGGAGGGCTTCAGGCTGCTGTAAGATTTGTATGCTATCCTAGAGGCATAGAAAAGGAGTGAGCAATATGAATCTTGTAGAAACGAATGGACTATGCAAGCAGTATGGCAATGTGATGCGTGTCAAGGACTTGGATCTGCGTGTACCAGAGGGCGCGATCTATGGATTCTTAGGGCCAAATGGTGCAGGTAAATCGACCACGCTGAAAATGATTTTGGGGCTGGCTCGCCCGACCAGCGGTGAGATCCGCATTTTTGGGGAGCATGCACGGGCGGACAATCGCTTACAGCTGCTGCGAGAGATTGGGTCTCTAATTGAATCGCCCTCGTACTATGGGCATTTGACGGCGGCAGAGAATCTGGAGATTCTCTGCCAGCTGCGCGGATTACCCAAAGAAAGCATCAATTCCGTTTTATCGATCGTGCGTCTGGATCAGCAGAAAGAAAAACGGGTCTCACAGTTTTCGCTGGGAATGAAGCAGCGGCTGGGGCTTGCCGCCGCGCTCATCAGCCAGCCTAAGCTGCTGATTTTAGATGAACCCACCAACGGACTCGATCCGGCAGGGATTCAGGAAATGCGAGAGCTGATCCTGTCCCTACCCAAGCGGTACGGAATGACCGTACTGGTTTCCTCTCATCTGCTGTCGGAGATCGACCAGCTTGCCACCCATGTCGGCGTGATTGCGGAGGGGGAGTTGGTGTATCAGGACAGTCTGGAAAAGCTGCATTTGCGCAGCGCGCACCATTTGGCACTCCGCACGACCGACAATGCGCTTGCGTATGAGCGACTGACCCAGCATGGGGTGAGGGCAGAGCGGCAGGAGGGCTGGCTCATATTGCCGCCGCTTGATGACCAGACCACAGCCATCGTGACGCGCACCCTGCAAAATCAGAACATTGATCTTTTGCGGCTGGAGGAGCGGCAAAAGAGTTTGGAGGAGATCTTTTTGGAGCTGACAGGTGGGGCGGTGAGCTTATGAGAACGGCATTGCGCATGGAATTTTTGAAAAACAGACATCGCGGATTGTTCCTCACCACGCTCATGATGATTGCATTTGAATGTGCATGGATCTATCTCGCGTTTCGGAATCCAAGTGCACAGGAACTGCGGATCGGCTGGATGGAGCTTTTATACCAAGTACCGGCATTGAATTCGATCGTGTTTCCGATCACGGCGGCAATCATCGCCTCTCGCCTTGCGGATGTAGAGCATAAGGGGAGTGCGTGGAAGCTGTTGGAAACGGTACAGCGTCCGCAGACGCTCTTTTATGCAAAGTTTTTGTGCGGCGGCTGGTATCTTGTGCTGTCCGTTGCATGGCTCACGGGCAGTATGCTGTTTTGTGGATATAAATTGGGCTACATGGGCACACCGGATCTCACAAAATTTGCGCTGTTCTTTGTGTTCCAGCTTGCGGTGGCGTTGGAGATTTTTGTGTTCCAGCTTTTGCTGTCTATTTATATTCCAAACCAGATGATTTCCCTCTCCATCGGGTGCGGCGGTTCGTTTCTGGGGCTGCTTTTGATGTTCGTCCCTATAAAAATCCTGCAATATGGTCTGCCGTGGGGACATGCAAGCCTTTTATATCTTGTGTATATGGTGTATTGGGATGCAGAGACACGCATTTTAGAGTTGGCATATCTGGATATCAACTGGGTTGGATTTGCGCTGACTGCCTGTGCCATCGTGATATGGCTTATGATCGGTGGGCGCATGCTGGAAAGAAAAGAGGTGTAAGACAATGTTTTTTTCCGTTTGGCGTGCAGAGCGGCTCAAACTGCGGCATAGTCCGATGTGGATCGCGTTCTTTTTGCTGCCCATGATCCCAGCTTTTTTTGGGACGGTCAACTATTTGGGCAATTTGGAGATTTTGACCGATGGCTGGTATTCGCTCTGGACACAGCATACTTTGTTTTCCTGTTATTTCTTCTTACCCCTTGTGATCGGTATTTACTGTGCCTATCTATGGCGGCTGGAGCACAATGGATACAACTGGAATTTGATGCTTACTGCTCCGGTTTCGCGTACCGTGATCGTGCTGGGAAAGGTCGCAAATGCAGTGGTATTGACTGCGGCGGTGGTGCTGTGGACGATTGCCCTGTATCTCATTTCCGGTCTGCTCTGTGGCTTTGGGGTGCATACGATCCCATGGAAAGAGTTGGCACAGTGGTCAATGGGCGGCATTGCAGGTGGGGCTGTCGTATGCGCGGTGCAGATGTTCGCGGCACTCGTGATTCGTGCCTTTGCGGTTTCGGCTGGGATCGCTCTCATTGGAGGGATCTCTGGACTTGCGATGCTGAGCAAGGGATATGCATTGTTTGATCCCTATGCGCTATTATGCCTTGGCATGAAGGCGAACAACCCGGATCAGACACTTCCTGTCGTTGGGTTCGCAGTATCCTGTATCGGGTTCTCTGTGCTGTTCATCGGCGCGGCGATTGCCTATCTGCATCATCAGGACGCAAAGACGGGATAAGCAAAAGCGGATGCCGATCGGCATCCGCTTTTGAAATTCGATTATTTTTTTGTGATAAATTCCAGTTCACGCTGACGGATCTGACTGAGCGTCAAAAGCTCGGTATCGATGTACTCAGAAGCAAAAAACAGCGGTGAATCCTCGGTATCATAAATGAGGCTGTTCAGCCTGAGCAGAGGACGCTCTCCAAAGAGATGGAGATCGGGATTGGAATCGCTGGTGCATACATGCAGTTCGGTTTTGTCCCAAGATGCCTTGCGCCCACAGCGTTCATAAATGAGCTGAAAGAGTGAATCTTCGCTGTCCGGGACAGAGGTATTACCCCAGACTGCAAGCGGCAGGATATCCTCACAGAAGACACAGGGACGAGAGTCAGCATAGAACATCCTTTTGAGACACATACAGGATGTGGCTTCTGGGATCTCGAGCCCGGAAGCTATTTCAGGTGTTGCTGGGAAAATTTTCCAGCCGACCGTATGTACATGCGGCGTATAGCCACTGCGTGCAATGATATCCCCAAAATGCATGGCGGGATTGAGCGGTGCTTTGATATTCACACAGGTGCGGTTGACAAAAGTTCCCCTGCCTTGTCGGCGTAGGATAATGCCCTCTGCTGCAAGCTCATTGAGTGCGCTGCGCAGGGTGACCCGACTGACCCCAAGCATCTGGCAGAGCTGATCTTCTCGCGGAAGTTTATTGTTATCATTCAGGTTCATGGATTGGATGTGTGTCAAAAGGGCTTGTTTTGTTTTTGTTTTCAGGTCTGTATGCTCGATTGTCTGTAGTGCCATAAGACCACCCCACTTTCTGCTTTTAGCATATCATGGTATTATCGCAAAGTCAATTATAGATGTAAAAATAGGAAAAATATGTTGAAAGGATAATACTTCATACCGCGATCATACTGCTGACACGGTATAAAAGCGTAATAGGGAGAGATACCTTAGATTGTACATTCAAGCGTAAAGATAGAAAAAGTGCATCTGATAGCTTTTACACTGTCAGATGCACTTTTTTCAATTCAGTCAATCAGCTATGCAAATAATGTGCTACAAGCTCCTGCATAAGTTCATCGCGGTCGATCTTACGGATCAAGCTGCGCGCATTGTTATGATTTGTGATGTAGGTGGGATCTTCGGAAAGAAGATAGCCGACAATTTGATTGATCGGATTATACCCCTTTTCCTTCAGGGCATCATAAACAGTAGTAAGAACGCGCTTCATCTCGGTATTTTTGTCATCCACGAGGCTGAATTTTCTGGTTCCGTCGAGCATTTTGGCTGCCTCCTTTCAATTCTTGGAAAGCTCTGTATATAGAATAATACATTTCGACGAAAAAGTAAAGTCTTTTATCCGCGCAGAACAGCGGCAAATTCTGTTTCCAGCGCGGCGATCGCCTTTTTCATTGCGCGGTCACATTCCTCGTCGGTTAGGGTGCGGTCGGCGGCGCGCAGGCTCATGGAGTAGGCAACGCTCTTTTTGCCCGCCGGAATCTGGTCGCCCTGATATACGTCAAACAAGGTAACGGACTCCACGATCGTGCCGGCAGCCTTTTCGATTGCCTTTTGGAGAGAAGCGACTGGAATGGTTTCGTCACAAAGTACCGCGATATCACGGGTAGAAGCTGGAAACTTCGGCAGGGGCTGGTACAGCTTTATCGGGTCGGCAGTGGCAAACAGCGCGTCAATGGCAAGTTCGGCAGCGAGTACTTCGCCCTGTAAGCCATACTTCTTTGCAACGAGCGGATGAATGGTACCGAACACGCCCAAACGGGTCTCACCTGAAAAGACCTCTGCACAGCGTCCCGGATGGTAGGATGGATTGTCATGTACCGCGGAGAACGAAACGTCCTTGACGCTGAGTTCCTGACACAGTGCTTCGATCACGCCCTTGAACTGGAAGAAGTCCATCTGTCCATAGGTGCCAAGGGTCAGGATCTTTTCCTCATGCGGCAGTGTATTCGGGTCTGCCTTGCCGTTCTGGATGGTTGGGGTATAGATCGTGCCCAGTTCAAACAGGCAGGCGACTGCGTTGCGATGTGCATGGTTGTGCGCCAGATTGTCCAGCATGGACGGAAGAACCGTGGTGCGCATGATGGAGAAATCCTCACCGAGTGGGTTCAAAATGGTGGTGGAAATACGACGCACATCATCCTCGGGCAGATTGATTGCATCGTAGAATTTTGGACTGATAAAGGAATGGCTCATCGCTTCATCAAAGCCAGCCATACGGCAGACAAAGGAAACGGTGCGCTCCAGCTGCTGTTTGGGCGTAAACTCGCCCTGTACCATTTCGCCTGCATAGAGGGTGGTCGGGATATTGTCGTAGCCGTACATACGGGCGACTTCCTCGGCAAGATCGCAGGTACGCTCGATGTCGATGCGGAAGTTCGGAATGGTTACAACACCATTTTCCACCTTGAAATCCAGTCGCTCGAGATATGCGATCTGCTCTGCCTCAGTCAGATCGATCCCGAGCAGGGCGTTGATCTTCTGCGGCTCAAACGGCAGCGTCTTGGGCGCACAAGCACCCGGATAAACGTCCACTGTGCCGTCCACAACGTCACCTGCGCCAAGCTGCTCGATGAGCTCACATGCGCGCAGCAGGGCAGGCATGGTAAGGCTGGGGTCGAGACCCTTTTCAAAGCGTCCGGAAGCCTCGGTGCGCATGCCGAGTGCCTTGGCAGTCAGGCGCACGGTTGCGCCGTGGAAGCAGGCAGACTCAAAGACTACGGTTGTAGTGCTGTCTGTGATTTCGGAGTTTGCACCGCCCATCACACCGGCAACCGCAACCGGCTTTACGCCGTCACAAATTGCGAGCATTTCGCCTGTGATGGCGCGTTCCTGTCCGTCCAGTGTCTCAATGGATTCGCCTGCACGCGGACGGCGTACCACGATTTTACCGTCAGACAGGCATGCGTAGTCAAAAGCGTGCATGGGCTGACCGTATTCGAGCATGACATAGTTTGTGATATCGACAATGTTGTTGATGGGGCGCACACCGGCAGCGTGCAGACGCTCGCGCAGCCATGCCGGAGAAGGCTCGATCTTGATATTTTTTACGACCTTTGCCGAGTAGCGGGAGCACAGGGCAGGCTCCTCGATCTCGACTGCAATATATTTGCTGATATCATCGCCGCAGCCCTTTACAACAGGCTCTTTGATGGAGAACGGGCGGTTAAAGGTTGCCGCAGTCTCACGCGCAAGACCGATAACGGAAAGGCAGTCCGGACGGTTGGATGTGATTTCAAATTCGACCACATCTTCATTCAGCCCCAGAACATCCTGAATCGGAACACCGACTTTTGTGCCCTCAGGGAGCAGCAGGATGCCGTTTTCACAGGCATAGGGGACGCAGCCAAGGTCAAGTCCGAGCTCCTGAAAAGAGCACATCATGCCGTTGGAAGCCACACCACGCAGCTTACCCTTGGTGATCTTGACGCCACCCGGCAGGGTAGACTTGTGGAGTGCGACGGGGCACACGCGGCCCACGGTTTCTTCGGTGATATTCGGCGCACCGGTGACGATCTGGACAGGCTCCTCCTGACCAACATCGAGCTGGCAAATCATCAGATGGTCAGAATCCGGGTGCTTTTCAACACGTAGGATTTCACCGGTTACAACACGGTCGATTTCTGCACCCAGATTTTCGATTCCCTCAACCTTGGAACCGGACATCGTGAGCGCAGCAGCATACTCCTTACAGGAAATTCCGTCAATGCTGGTATAATCTTTCAGCCACGAAAGAGGCAGTTTCATTTTTCTGTTCCTCCCAATATGGATAATAAACGAAGCCTGATACGATTATATGCGTATCAAGGCATACGGTAAGCGCAAATTTCAAGAAAAGTTTTCGTCCTTAGAACTGATGCAGGAAACGAACGTCGTTCTCGTAGAACAGACGGATATCATCGATCTTAAAGCGACCCATGACCATACGCTCGAGACCGATGCCGAAGGCATAGCCGGAGTATTCGTTCGGGTCGATGCCGCAGGCTTCGAGTACATGGGGATGTACCATGCCGCAGCCTAAGATCTCGATCCAGCCCTCGCCTTTACACAGGCGGCAGCCTTCGCCGTGGCACTGATAGCACTGGATATCCATTTCGGCAGACGGCTCGGTGAAGGGGAAGTGGTGCGGACGGAAACGTACAACGGTGTCATCACCGTACAGCTTTTTTGCAAACAGCTCCAGAATGCCCTTGAGATCGCTCATGCGGATATCCTTATCCACGACAAGCCCCTCGATCTGGTGGAACAGGGGGGAGTGAGTGGCGTCTACTGCGTCGGAACGGTATACACGGCCAGGTGCAATGATACGGATCGGCGGCTTTTTCTTTTCCATGGTGCGGATCTGCATGGGAGAAGTCTGCGTGCGCAGTACCACGTTATCCGAAATATAGAAGGTATCCTGCGTATCACGCGCCGGATGATCCTTTGGGATGTTGAGTGCTTCAAAGTTATAGCGATCCAGTTCAACTTCAGGGCCTTCCGCGATGGAGAAGCCGAGACCGAGGAAGATTTCCTTAAACTCATCGAGTACGACGTTGAGTGGGTGTTTTTTGCCAACGGCAAGGGGCTTTCCCGGCATGGTCACGTCGATGGTCTCACTTGCGAGCTTTTCCTCCAGCATTGCCTGCTCGAGTGCTTCAGTGCGTGCAGCCAGTGCGGTTTCCAGCTGGCTGACGGTATCGTTGATGAGTTGACCCATAGCCGGACGATCTTCAGGGGAGACATCGCGCAGACCCTTGCGGATCGTGGTCAGTTCACCCTTTTTGCCCAAGTATTTGACACGGACGTCGCCCAGTTCACGGATGGAAGAAACCGCGCTGAGGTCAGCCTGTGCCTGCTCGAGGATGGATTCGAGCTGTGCTTTCATAAAAGAACACTCCTTATGACGCAAATGCGTTGATTGATACAGCGAATCGTCGCTGTGATGGATGTATTTGTTTGGTGGAGAGAACAAAAAAACCTTCGTCCTATCTACTAGGACGAAGGCGTATATGCTCCGTGGTACCACCTAGCTTCACGGAAAAGATCCGTGCGCTTATTGCTCCGTAACGTGGAGAGACGGAAGCACTTACTGAAAAAGGTTCAGTGCCCCTGCTCGCAGGAGAACTTCTCCGCAGCTTCTGACACAGCGGCTTTCAGCCGGTGACCGCTGTTCTCTGGGAAAGAAAGGATACGGATACTTTCCTGTTCATCGCATTTTTACAGTATCATATTCGATATAGTATCAATATAGCATACCTTGTGCATGATTGCAAGTCTTTATACTGGGAAATTCATTGGATTTAATTTTTGGAAAACCGCAGTGGTTTTCATTTTTGATAAATAGGTTTGCTTTGGGAAGCAAGGGAAAATGTGGTTCGGGGAATCCGTGGTGATTTTCCTTTCAACAAAATGATTTGCTTTGAGAAGCAGGGAAACATGTCGCGGTCTCGCCCCTCTGAGGGGAAGTTTGTGTTTCCGCAAACTGCGGAGGATTGGGAATCTGTAGTGATTTTCATTCCAGCAAAAAATTTGCTTTGAGAAGCAGGGAAACATGTCGCGCCGGCGACGGCGGCATAAGGACTATAACCTTGCGGTTCTTGTCCTTATGAATCCAACACTCCCTCTCCATCAGATAAACATTGTGCCGCCGTAAGGGTGTGAAAGTATGAGCTCCGCCACAGGCGGGATTTCTGAAACCGGATTGTTTCCGCCCAGTGCCCCAAGGGTGGGAATGTATGACCTCCGCACAGCGGACGCGTGCAGCCTTTTGAAAAAAATGGTGCAGACTTGACAAGCCCCTCCATGAACGCTCGCATAAGCGTCGCCCATCTCCCAAAGAAACAGCAATGGACGTTCGAGCACAGTGTGCCAGCACAAGGAGTCCGCAGCATTGGAACAGTCCGACCAGTGCGTACACTGGTCGGCTCGTTCCAGATGCGGTAGAGTGGTAAATCAAAAGAACCACCTGAAATCTTGCTGCTGAAACGCAAAAGTGAGTGCCAGTCCTGTCGATCGAAACCAACGCACAGAAATCTTAAATGATTGCAGAAAAAGCCATTTCCCAAAGAGGCTGTACGATTCCGCCTGTGGCGGAGTTCATACTTTACGACCCTTGGGG
>JAHHRO010000052.1 GCA_020025755.1 Butyricicoccus sp.
TTGTGCTGGCACACTGTGCTCGAACGTCCATTGCTGTTTCTTTGGGAGATGGGCGGCGTGCACGCGAGCGTTCATGGAGGGGCTGTAAAAGCGTGCACCACACCAATTTTTGCAGGGCTGAAGAAGACCCGCCCTGCGGCGGAGGTCATACATTCACACCCTTGGGGCAAGATGCAGAAAGAATCCGATCGCGGAAATCCCGCCTGTGGCGGAGGTCATACATTCACACCCTTACGGCGGCTGAAAGGCTCATTTGATGGAGAGGGAAGGGTAGGATTCCAAAGGAAAAGGAAACCGCAAGGTTTCCTATCCTTTGGCCGCCGTCGCCGGCGCGACACGTTTTCCCTGCTTCTCGAAGCAAATCATTTTGCAGAAATGAAAAACCTACGGACGTTCCAATCCCTCCGGAGTATGTGCGAACATAAATTTCAACCGCCAGTGCGACACGTTTCCCTGCTTCTCGAAGCAAATCATTTTGCACAAATGAAAATCAGACGGATTTCCAAAAAAAGATTTCCATGCAGAAACGGGAAAAACAGAAAAATATAGAACGCTTTTGCGCAAAAACCGCCATGACTTTCCAAGATACTTGGTAAAGAACACAAAGCGGCTATAAAATAACCCGTAAATTCTCTTAATTTGACAGTGAAATTTTGTTTGTGGTATAGTATAATTGTATATGGATTGTATGGGTGGCTTTTCACTCAAACACGGAAATTGAAAGGACTAATTTCATGAGCCAAATTACAACGATCCTGCGCGGCGCGCGTGAGGCCTATGAACTGCCGGTGCTGTTTCAGCACGCAGGCGTATGGGTAGAGGACGCTCTGGCACAGGCTGGGATCGGCATTGGGACTATGGAGTGCGCGGAGGACACCGTCCTCCTCATCGGCGCACCATGTCCGGAGCTGACCGCGGCAGAGTACAAGCGTCTGACCGATACCCATACGGCGATCGGTGCTGATTTCACGGTGTTCGCACAGACAATGCCGCCTCGTGGGGCAGATGACAGCGTACTCCGTCTTGCACCGGATACACCGCCTGTCGTCTGTGCGAAGAAGGAAGCGGCAAAGACGCTGGCGGAGGGCGACCTGATCGCAGCGGTCAATACCGCCCTGCAAAACGGATGCACCGCAGAGGTGATCCTTGCCTTGCCGATCATCGCGGTAACAGACGGGATCTCTGCCTTTGAGGCGCAGAAGCGATTGTGTACCAAGATCAATATGGGGCATGTTGCGGCAGGGGTACAGATCTTTGCACCGGACAGCGTATACATCGCGCCCGATGCCAAGATCGGCGCAGGAACTATGATCCTGCCGGGAAGCATCATTCGTGCAGGCTGCACGATCGGCAGCGGCGCGGTGATCGGGCCGAACGCCCTGCTGGAAAAGGCGGAGATTGGAGACGGCACCTCGATCAACGCATCTCAGGTCTATGAAAGCACCATCGGATCGAATGCGACGGTCGGTCCGTTCGCTTATGTGCGCCCGGGATGTAAGATCGGAAACAATACGCGCGTCGGTGATTTCGTAGAACTCAAGAATGCACAGATCGGCAACGGAACAAAGGTTGCACATCTCACCTATGTGGGAGATGCTTCTGTGGGTGAGCGCGTAAACTTCGGCTGCGGTACGGTGATCGTAAACTATGACGGTTATCATAAATTCCACACCGAGATCGGAGACGACTGTTTCCTTGGCTGCAACACCAACCTGATCGCACCCGTAAAGCTGGGCGATCGTGTGTTCACGGCAGCAGGTACAACAGTCACCAAGGACGTGCCGGACGGTGCACTGACGGTTGGACGCTCGCGCCAGACCACGATCGAGGGCTGGAATGATAAGCGTCGTGCAAAAATGGCACAAGAGAAGAAATAAATTGAACTGCGTACACAGGGGGTACAATACAAATGATTTCTCATGGCAAGAATATTAAGATTTTCTGCGGTAACTCACATCCGGCACTGGCAATGCAGATCGCATCCGCACTTGGTCTGCCGCTTGGCAAGGCAAATGTCAGCACTTTCTCTGACGGCGAGATCTCCGTTTCTTTCGGTGAAACCGTCCGCGGCTCGGATGTATTCCTGATCCAGTCCACCAGCGAGCCGGTAAACGACAACCTTATGGAGCTGCTCATCATGATCGATGCATGCCGCCGTGCATCGGCAGGCCGTATCACCGCGGTGATGCCGTACTTTGGATACGCACGTCAGGATCGTAAGAACAAGGCGCGTGATCCGATCTCTGCCAAGCTGGTTGCCGATCTGCTCACCACCGCAGGCGCAGACCGCGTGCTGACCATGGATCTGCACGCAACCCAGATTCAGGGCTTCTTCAATATTCCGGTCGATAACATGATGGGTGCATCGGTCATGATCCCACACATGGCTGGCACATTCGGCATCAATCGTGATGATCTCGTGATCGTTTCCCCAGACCTCGGCTCGGTAAACCGTGCGCGTAAGTTCGCAGAAAAGCTGGATCTTCCGCTTGCCATCATTGACAAGCGTCGTCCAAAGGCAAATGTTTCCGAGGTTATGAACATCATCGGTGATGTGCGCGGCAAGAAAGTCATGCTGGTTGATGACCTGATCGATACGGCTGGTACACTGGTACACGCAGCAGAGGCACTCATCGAAAAGGGTGGTGCAACCGAAATCCATGCCTGTGCAACTCACGGCGTTCTGTCTGGTCCTGCGATCGAGCGTATCCAGAACAGCCCGATCCAGACGCTGACCCTGCTCGATACCATCGCACTGCCACAGGAGAAGATGATCGACAAGATCCATGTTCTGCCAGTTGCACCGGTATTTACCGAAGCAATCGCGCGTATTTACGAAGAAGTATCTGTTTCTCCGCTGTTTGACTAAATCAAAAGAAATGGACGGAGCCGCCTTGCGGTTCCGTCCATTTTTTAGTAAGGAAAGCGCGAGGATGAGCGGCGGACGGCGTGCGTCTGCTTTTTGATAGAGGGAGAATGTATGAAAATTTTAGCAGTGGGAGATATCGTCTCCCAGCCGGGGCTCGATACAGTCAGCCGCCTGCTGCGGAAGATCCGAAAGGAGCACGGGATTGATTTTGTGATCGCGAACGGTGAGAATGCCTCTGGTGTCGGCATCACACCCGATCAGGCGGAGGATATTTTTGCAGCTGGTGCAGATGTGATCACGCTGGGCAACCATGTGTTTAACAAACGGCAGATCGTGCCCTATCTGGATGACTGCGTCTATATCCTGCGTCCGGCAAATCAGGCACCGCAGCTGCCGGGGCGCGGCTGGGGGATCTATGACTGCTTGGGATATCGTCTGCTGGTCATCAACCTGATCGGTCGGTGTGAGATGGCGTTCGGGCCGGACAACCCGTTTTTGATGGTGGATCGTATCCTGCGCGAGCAGCAGGGCAAGTATGACATTGCGGTATGCGAGTTCCACGCGAGCGCGACGAGCGAAAAGCTGGCGATGGGATTTTATCTGGACGGCAGATGCAGCGCGGTCTATGGCACGCACACCCATGTGCAGACGGCAGATGAGCGCGTGAACCCCAAGGGGACGGGGTATATCACCGATCTCGGCATGACAGGGCCGCTCTGGTCGGTGCTTGGCATAGAGCCGCAGCAGTCCATTTCCATGTTCCGCGGCGATCTGACCGAATATTTCCGTCCGGCAGTGGGCGAGACCGCGCTCATGGGCGCAATTTTTGAGATTGATACCACAACAGGGAAATGTGGATCGGTCACACGCGTGTTTGAGCGCATGGCACACAAATAAAAAATGAAAGGTCGAAAGCCTCGCTTTCGACCTTTTTGTATACCCAAAACAGCTTACAGGGAAATGACCTGATCGCGTGCAGGGCCAACGCCCAGCATGGAGACGCGGCAGCCGCAGATCTTTTCGAGTGCCTTGATATAGTTCTGGATGGACTGGGGCAGTTCATCAAAGGTACGGCAGTTCGTGATATCGGTATCGAAGCCTTCGAACTCCTCGTAGATGGGGGTGCAGTGCTCCAGATCGGCAAAGTTTGCCGGAAATTCGTCGATGCGCTTGCCGTTCATCTCATAGGCAACGCAGACCTTGAGTTTGGGCAGACCGCGTAGGGGGTCGATCTTGTTGATGACGATTTCGGTCATGCCGTTGACGCGAATGGCATAGCGCGCGATCACGGCGTCGAACCAGCCGGTACGGCGCGGACGTCCGGTGACTGTGCCGAACTCGCCGCCTGCCTTCCGGATATAGTCGCCGGTCTCGTCGAACAGCTCAGTCGGGAACGGACCCTTGCCCACGCGTGTGGTGTAACTTTTGAAAATGCCCATCACATCGCGGATGGCAGTCGGACCGACACCGGAGCCGATGCAGCAGCCGCCTGCAACCGGATGGGAGGAGGTGACATAAGGGTAAGTTCCCATATCGAGGTCGAGCAGGGTTCCCTGTGCGCCCTCAAAGAGCACGAACTGATCGTCCTTTACCACGTTGTAGGTCAGGATCGAGGTATCGGTCACATGCTTGCGCAGGCGATCGGCATAGCCGCGGTATTCTTCCAGAACGGCTTCAATGTCGATCGGCTCGCCGCCGTAAACACCGGTGATGACCTGATTTTTACGCGCGCAAGCAGCACGCATCACATCCTCAAAGCGATCAGGGTCGATGAAATCATGCATCCGCACGCCGATGCGCTCGGACTTATCCATATAGGTCGGGCCAATGCCCTTTTTGGTCGTGCCGATATCGTCTCCGCCGCGTGCCTGCTCGGAGAGGGCATCGAGGGAGAGGTGCCACGGCAGGACACAGTGACAGCGTGCATCAATAAACAGTTTGTCGGCAGAAATGCCCTTTTCGGTCAGCCCGTCGATCTCGCGCAGGAGATTGCGCGGATCTACGACCACGCCCGGACCTATGACATTGATGCAGTTGGGATACAGGATACCGGAAGGGATGAGCTGTAATTTATATTTTTCGCCGTCCACCACAACGGTGTGACCGGCATTGTTGCCGCCCTGACTGCGCACGACGAGATCTGCATGTGCTGCAAAAATGTCGATGAATTTGCCTTTGCCCTCGTCGCCCCACTGCGCACCTAAAATAACTTTACCAGGCATGGTATAAGCCCCTTTCGTGAATGAAAAATCATGGAATCTATCATATTATGCGGAAAAATATCCGGATTTATTATACAGCAGGCACAGGGACAGCACAATAGAAAATCATAAAAAAATCCGCCGCACATCCTCTTTTGGGGAAACATACTTTTCTGGTAGGAAAAACCGCGTGCCATTGTGGTATTCCGCACAAAAACCATCGATTGGATCGGGGGTATATCAGGTGGCTGCGTGATAGACCGGATAAGCCAGTGCTGCAAGGAGCAGGAGATGTACCGGATAGAACAGATAATAACTCCACTGGAAAAAGCGGCTTGGTTTTCTGTCCTGCGGAATGGCATTGACCAGCAAATCATAAAAATAAAAAGCAGCGGGAGAACGACAAGCAGATGTCCTTTCTCCCGCTGCATCGCCTAGTCCTACGCCAAAGGTTACGATACCATTGCGACGTACTTGTAGACACTTATCTATCATACTCTGGATTCAACTACTGTCTGTCAAATGGGCAAAAATATTATCCTTCCCATTCTGTTGTGAGATAACTTCCGTCTTCAGCAATGGCAAATACAATTTGTTTGCCTTCTTCTGTTTCGATGATATCTCCGAATTGTACATCTTCTTTTTCAGTATCCTGCTGTACAGATGACCGATCCGTTTTGGAATCCAAATTCTGACGGACAATCACAGTAGAACCGTCTTCCTTGAGAAATACCTTGTCTTGTCCCATCAACGCATCCGCATTTGTCCATAAAACTGCCGCAAACAATGCTGTGCCTGCAACAAAAGTGAGTCTCTGGAAGGATTTACTTGTTAACATAAGATCACCTCAATATATTAATGTACTCGTTTATATTATACAAATACAGTCATTGTGACTTTATCAATGCTTCATACACCTCCCTTTTGTTTTCATCTGACCGTACTTTATTTTACAACAATATCTAATATACTTTTTATATATTAGATAATATTATAATATATCACAAGTCTAGTCTTGTCAACGGAAATTTTTCTTTCATGCAAAAAATTGACCAGCTGGAATCAATTCATGATTCTGGCTGGTCACTCCTTATAAATCAATCCAGTACGGCTCAACCCAACAGTGCCTTGTCTTGTTCCAATGTCTATACTGTCTTTTGCCATTGTGGGTTCTATATTTTTTAATAATATCATCTCCATATGTTTGGATGTTTTCATTTTGCACAAAATTATCATTGGCAGATTCCACAAAATTTGCTGCCTCTGCCTCAGCACATGATGCAGTACATATAATGCAGGCGGTGAGCAAACCACTCACAATTTTCTTTTTCATTTTAATACACCTCCATGATTGGAAAGCCCTGTTTTTTCATATCTGCTATAATTTCCTTGTGTGTCAAATTGTCTAAAGTATTTAATACCTCCAGCATTTCATCACCATCTTCTCCTCTGAAAATCCAATCATAGGTTCCATCTCCATTATCGATCAAAAAGGTATTGTCTGGGGTCAGCTCGATCCCCTCTGCCAGATCGCTTTCTGGGGGTTCGAAGGATGGCTGAATTTCAACGGTATATGACAAGAGCAGCAATATCACAAGAAGTACCAGACCTTTACGAGATTTATGCCCTTTATTTCTCTCATCCGCCTGCCCTTGGACAACAAGCTGAAAGCGCTCCAAAATCTCATGATTTGCATCCTGATGAAAAAGTGCGGTACCGACCGTTGTCTGTACTTTGCTTTTTTTGCTGTCTGTCTCCTTGATCGTATGTATGATGGTTTCCAGATACGCAGTCACCGATGCTTTGTTCATTTTTGCGGTCACAGAGCGGTCACAGTTAATTTCCAAAATTCGGTCAACATCGCGTTCCAGCAGCTTTCCAAATGGATTCCACCAAAAAATACAGCAAAAAATATGGAGTAGCATTTTGGTGCAGGTATCTCCATGCCTGAAATGTGTATATTCATGCAGCAAAATATAATACAGTTCTTCATCTGTATATTCTTTTTCTGGCAGCAGGATCATTTTTCTGAAAACACCCATGCCCATGGGAATGGAGATATAGGAATTTCTCCATACCTCTACACGGAGCTTCCGCTGTGATCCGGTGCGGATCTGTTCCAGCAGCTTGATGTCCTGTTCAGTCTGGCGGCAGTTTCTCTGCAAGAGTGTTCTTTTTGCATTTCTATACTGTAGGAACCACCGTGTCAAAAACCACAAAGAGCCAACTATCCAAACAACACCAAAAACCATTTGCCCTTGGACAATATAGGTGCCCACCGAAAACATCTGTCTATCAACAAAGTAATAAAAAGGATTCAATAGCCATGGAAGCGGTATCCTCAGCTGCCAGGGGAATCTCAAAGGCACAAGCAGACGAATGATTGTAAGCAAATAGGCTGCTAAAACGAGCGGCGCACCAAATTTCTGTATGAAGCCATATTGTTTCCTACACGCATATAAAAGCAGGATGGTGAGGCTGCTGCAAATAACTGCCATTCCCAAACCATAAATGGATAATTCCATCGTTTATCATTTCCCTTTCAATTCCTGCACCATGCTTTCTAGCTGCTTTACAAGCGCATCCTTGCTGCTTTCTTCCGATGCCTTTACCATCGCAACAGCGACCTTGGCGATCGCCTTTTCGTCGCGGATGCCAAGCTCACACATCACCTGTGCGGCATATTCTTCTCGTGTCATCGTCGGCTGAAAGGATCGGGCATACTGCTTGCCAGAAGCAACGACACCCTCTACCTTTATTATATTTTTTGCAAGCAGGGATTTGAGCAGCTTATGAATATAGCTGTCATTGAATTCGTCTGTCATCTCAGACAGCTGCATACTGGTCAGAGGCTCTGATGCATCCCAAAACAATTCCATCAAGGCTTCTTCTCCTTTTGTTAAAAGTTCATTTTTCTTTCTCATAGTATTTACCTCGTATATCTGATATACTAATCATATAATATATCCATAAAATATACAAGCATTTTGTTTCCTCGTATTCAGATAAATTCCCTTTGTGCGGTTGGCACATATAAAATATACTGCTATAATAGAAAAGAACAAAAATAGAAGGGATCGTTCAGGAGAGCATGATACATTATTTAGATCATTCCGCAACCTCAATGGTACTGCCAGAGGCACGCGAGGCGGCGGTTTATGCCATGACGGAGGCATTCGGCAATCCGTCCTCCCTGCACGCAATGGGCATCGCGGCGGCGCGGTGCTTGAAGGAAAGCCGCGAGACTGTGGCAGCGGCGATGGGCTGTACCCCTGCCGAGCTGTATTTCGTTTCGGGAGGCACAGAGGGCATCAATACCGCGATCTTTGGCGCGGCACACAAAAACCGTCATCTGGGCAAGCACATTGTCACAACGACCATTGAGCACGCGGCGACGATGCAGGCATGCAAGCGACTGGAAGGCGAAGGCTATACCGTGACCTATGTACAGCCCGATGAGATGGGGCATATCGTGGCGCAGGATATCCTCGATGCGTGCAAAAAAGACACTGCACTCGTCACGATGATGCTGGTCAATAACGAGGTCGGAACGATGCTGCCCGTTGCAGAGGTCGGAAAGGCACTCAAGCAAAAGTGTCCGCAGGCACTATTCCATGTCGATGCGGTGCAGGGGCTGTTCCGCGTGCCGCTGACCCCGAAGAAGTGGAACTGTGACCTCATGAGCGTGAGTGGACATAAAATCGGTGCGCCCAAGGGCGTGGGTGCGTTCTATATGAAGCGTGACGTGCGCCTTACCCCCTATCTCGTGGGCGGCGGACAGGAGAGCGGCTTCCGTTCGGGCACAGAGCCTATGCCGCAGATCGCGGCATTTGCGGCGGCGTGTCGGGTGCGTAGCGCAAACCTCGAGCGGGATCTTGCCCATGTGGCAGAGCTCAAAGCCTACCTGACCGTACAGATGGAAGCGCGTCTGCCGTGGGTCGTATGGAACGGTACGCCCGACGTGCCCCATGTGGTGAACTTTTCACTGATGGGGTGTAAAAGTGAAGTGATGCTGCGCGTGCTGGAGTCCAAGGAAGTCTTTGTATCGGCAGGATCGGCGTGCTCCAAGGGCAAAGAAAGCCATGTCCTGCGTGCAATGGGACTGGACAAAGCGCGGATCGACAGTGCGCTGCGCGTCTCGTTTGCACCACAGAATACACAGGAAGATGTCGATGCGCTGATTGAAGGTTTGGAAGCCGGCGCAAAGATGCTCAGACGCAAATAAGAAAGGAATTATTATGAAAGAAGTTTTACTGCTCAAGTGCGGAGAGATCGTCCTCAAGGGACTCAACCGCAAAAAATTTGAGGATCGCCTGCTGGGCAATCTCAAGCGGAGACTGAAGCCGTTGGGAGATTGTACGGTCAGCCTGCGTCAGTCGGTCATCTATGTGGAAATCCCCGAGACCGTGGATGGCGACGCCGTCATGGAGGCAGTGGAAAAGGTGTTCGGCATTGCGCTCATCTGCCGCGCGGCAGTCTGCGAAAAGACACTGGAAGCCATGCAGGAGACGGCGGAGACTTATCTTGCCGATCACATTGCGCGCGCGCAGTCCTTTAAGGTGGAGACCAAGCGCGGCGACAAGCGGTTCCCGATGACCTCCATTCAGGTTTCCCAGCATATTGGTGGGGAACTCGCACAGAAATATCATTTGAAACCGGATATGCACCATCCGGAGCTGACCATTCATTTTGAGATCCGCGAGCAGTATGCCTTTGTCCATGCAGGACCCGTGCAGGGGGCAGGCGGTATGCCGGTGGGCACAAACGGCAGAGCGGCACTGCTGCTGTCCGGCGGCATTGATTCGCCGGTTGCAGGCTATATGATGTGCAAGCGCGGATTGGAACTGATCGGCATTCACTTTTTCAGCTATCCCTATACGTCGGATCGCGCCAAGGAAAAGGTATTTGAACTGGGGCACAAGCTGACGGCATACTGCGGCAAGATGCCTATTCTGGTCGTGCCATTCACCAAGATTCAGGAGGAGATCCGTGACAAGTGCCATGAGGAGCTGTTTACCTTGATTATGCGCCGCTTTATGATGCGCATTGCCGAGCAGCTTGCCGTGCAGTATGAGTGCGGCGGTCTGATCACAGGCGAGAGTCTGGGGCAGGTGGCAAGCCAGACCATGCCTGCCATGGCAGTCACGAATGCGGTCTGTGAGACGCTGCCGGTGTTCCGTCCGGTGATCGGCATGGACAAGGAGGAGATCGTGCAGATCGCACGCAAGATCGACACCTTTGAGACCTCGATCCTGCCATACGAGGACTGCTGTACGGTCTTTACGCCCAAGCACCCGAATACCAAGCCCAAGATGTATAAGATTCTTGAGGCGGAAGCCGCGCTGGATGTTGAGGGATTGGTTGCAGAAGCGGTTGCAGGAACCGAGAGAGTGATGGCATAAAAAGGGGAAACCGTAGGGTTTCCATTCCTTATCAAGGATTTGCTTTGGAAGCAAAAGGGAAGGGCTCTTTGGAGCGTCTGTAGGATTTTCATTTCAGCTAAAATGATTTGCTTCGAGAAGCAGGGAAACGCGTCGCGACCGCGCGACGGCGGCGTTTCTGCTCGCACAGACTGCGGAGGAATTGGAACGTCCGTTGGGTTTTCATTTCAGCTAAAATGATTTGCTTCGAGAAGCAGGGAAGCGTGTCGCGACCGCGCGACGGCGGCATAAGGGCTATAACCTTACGGTTCTTGCCCTTATGAATCCCACACTCCCTTCCATCAGATACAGAATGGCAATGCCCCAAGGGTCGTAAAGTATGAACTCCGCCACAGGCGG
>JAHHRO010000053.1 GCA_020025755.1 Butyricicoccus sp.
TTCCTTGTGTCTCCGTCGCGAGACCGCGACACGTTACTCTTTGCTTTGAAGCAAACCATTTAGCAGAAATGAAAATCCTACGGATTCCCCAAACCACGTTTCCCTGCTTCTCAAAGCAAATCTCTTTTTGCACAAATGGAGCTGCTATCGCCGTTCCAAAAAACTTCTTCCCCTTGCTTCCCGAAGCAAATCTTTTTCGCAAAAATGAAAATAACAAAAACGCCTCGGCATAATACCAAGGCGTTTTCTTCTGTTAAAAAACGGAGAGTTTTTTTATCAATTAGTGAAGCTTCAGGTCGCCGCCAGGAACTTCCTTACCAAACGGCTTCTCATAAGTGAAGAATCCCTTACCGGACTTCTGACCCAGCCAGCCAGCACGAACCATCTTGCGGAGCAGCGGATGCGGACGATACTTCGGATCGCCGGTCTCACGGTACAGAGTCTCCATGATTGCAAGGTTTACATCGTGACCAACCAGATCAGCGGTATGCAGCGGGCCGGACTTCATGCCAGCACCATTCTGCATTGCAACATCAATATCGGACGGAGAAGCCAGACCATCTGCAAAAATGCCGATCGCTTCGTTCATCATCGGGATCAGGATACGGTTTACAACAAAGCCCGGGCCCTCATGTACAGCAACCGGAGTCTTGCCCAGCTCGGTCATCAGGTCAAACGCAAACTTGAAGGTCTCGTCAGAGGTCTGCATTGCACGGATAACCTCTACCAGCTTCATGATCTGAGCCGGATTGAAGAAATGGCAGCCAATGAACTTGTCTGCACGGTTCGGGATGCAAGCAGCCATCTCAGTCACAGACAGCGCAGATGTATTGGATGCAAAGATCGTATGTGCCGGACAGATCTTATCCAGATCACGGAGCAGCTCCTTCTTCAGATCCATGTTTTCCAGAATGACTTCGATTACGAAATCAGCGTCCTTTGCAGCATTGCGATCAGTAGAGGTCTTCAGATGGCCGCCGTTCATAAGCTCATTCTTGCGCTCCTCGGTCATCTTCTCCTTCTTTACAAGGAAGGACAAATCGCCATCAATACGGCTTACGCCGCCCTGTACGAACTCCTCCTTGATATCGACCATAGTTACTTCATGGTCATGGGTCAGGAATACCTCTGCAATGCGTGCGCCCATGTTGCCGGCACCAAATACGCAAACCTTCATAATTTATTCTCTCCTCTAAATAAAATGCTTTATTTGAAAAAATTACTTACTTGTTCTGAAATGCCTTTGCTGGCTTGTCACGGTTCTTATCGAGGAAGTAAGCCATGCCATACTTCTGATCCTCGGTTGCAAAGCACTCACCGAAGCAGTTGCCTTCCAGCTTGAGGGCGGACTCCAGATCCATCTGCATACCAACGTTTACAGCTTCCTTGGTCAGAGCAACGGCGATCGGCGCCTGTGCTGCGATTTCTTCAGCCAGCTTCATTGCCTCGTCCATCAGCTGATCGAGCGGATATACATAGTTTACGAGACCCATTTCGAGAGCCTGCTGTGCGCTGTAGTTGCCGCGTGCAGTGTAGAGCATTTCCTTTGCCTTGCCCAGACCCACGATGCGTGCCAGACGCTGTGTGCCGCCGCAGCCTGGGGTAATGCCGAGACCCACTTCCGGCTGACCGAACAGTGCATTGTCGGAAGCCAGACGGATATCACAGCACATTGCCAGCTCGCAGCCGCCGCCGAGGCAGAAGCCGTTGATGGCAGCGATGACCGGACGCTTGAAGTTCTCGATCTTGGAGCAAACGCGGTTGCCATTGTTGCCGAATGCCTTGCCTTCCATAACGGACAGGGTGGACATCTGCGCGATATCTGCGCCTGCAACAAAGGAATGAACGGTCTTGCCCTTCTTGTTTACCACGGAAGAACCGGTCAGAACAACGGCATATACGTCATCCATTGCCGCAACGGAGTCGAATGCCTCCTCCAGCTGACCATACATATCGGTAGACAGTGCGTTCATTGCCTGCATGTGCTCAATGGTAACAACGGCTACATGGCCCTTCTTTTCAACTTTTACATCAGTCATGATTTTTTCTACTCTCCTTGTCAAAATCAGGGGAGCAGGACAGCACGCCTTGTGCTGCCCCGCTTCACAGCCGAAATTACTTACACAGTTCGTCGCGCTCTACGATGAGAGCTTCGCCCATGCCGCCGCCGATGCACATGGTTGCAAGACCCAGTGTTGCGTCGCGCTTGATCATTTCGTACAGCAGGGTGGTGCTGATACGGCAGCCTGCTGCACCGATCGGGTGACCCAGAGCGATTGCACCGCCGTTTACATTGACCTTATCCATGTCAAAGCCCAGCTCGGAGTTTACAGCAGCAGCCTGTGCAGCGAATGCCTCGTTGGACTCGATGAGGTCGAGGTCTGCAACGGTGAGGCCTGCACGCTCCAGTGCCTGACGGGTGGACTCGATCGGGCCCACGCCCATAATGGACGGATCGCAGCCAACAGAACCGAAGGAGCGGATCTTTGCGAGCGGCTTGAGGCCGTGCGCCTTGACATAGTCCTCGGAAGCGATGATCATAGCCGCGCCTGCATCGTTGATGCCGGAAGCGTTGCCTGCGGTAACGGTGCCGTCCTTCTTGAACGCCGGACGCAGCTTTGCAAGACCTTCCAGCGTGGTCTTTGGCTTTACATATTCATCTGTATCAAAAACGATGGTTTCCTTCTTCTTCTTCACTTCGATCGGAACGATCTCATCCTTGAAGCGGCCGGATTCAACAGCCTTTGCAGCCTTCATCTGAGAGTTATACGCGATCTCGTCCTGCATTTCACGGGTGATGCCGTACTTCTCAGCAACGTTTTCCGCGGTGATGCCCATGTGGTACTGATTGAACACATCAAATACGCCGTCATAAACCATCATGTCAACCAGCTTCACGTCGTTCATACGAGCACCCCAGCGCATATTGTGGGAGATGTACGGTGCGCCGGACATGGACTCACAGCCGCCAACCAGCATGAGCTGATTTTCGCCGGAACGGATGAGCTGAGAACCAAGAGAGATGGCACGCATGGAGGAACCGCATACCTTGTTGAGTGTCATTGCCGGAATGGTCAGATCGAGGCCTGCCTTGAGGCTGATCTGGCGTGCTACGTTCTGGCCAACGCCGCCCTGAAGCACCTGACCGAATACGACCTCGTTGATCGCATTCTTGTCAATGCCAGCGCGTTCGATCGCAGCCTTTGCAGCTGCTGCACCCAGTTCAGAAGAATGTACATCACGCAGTGTGCCGCCATAACTACCGATTGCAGTACGGGCTGCCGAGCAAATATAAACGTTCATTGGAAACTCTCCTTTTTTCGTTTCGGTTCAAAAGAGCCTCTTTCTTTTCCGGCTCTTTGTCGGCGTAGTGGAGCAGGTTTTCTGCACCACACTTCGTTATAATTTTATCAAACTATTTGGTAAAATGGAAGAGAAATCTTTGATTTTCTAAAAATTTTTTCGTGCAAAATATCACAAAAATACCAGCACTTCACTGCCAACTATTAGAAACACAACCAATCCGCGCCATTTCGCCAAAAAGCGCATTTTTATCAGTCCGCCAGACCCATTTTTTCCGCGCGGAAAATACGTTCGTCCATGACGGCGACTTCATCTGCAATGTGCGGCTTGAAGTCCATCTGGTCGAGGATCTGGGTTTGCAGGTCGATGCCCGGTGCGATCTCGATGAGGGTCACGCCCTCCGGACGCAGCTCGAACACCGCGCGCTCGGTGATATAGAGTACGGGCTGCCCGACCTCGTTTGCATAGTCGCCCGAGAAGGTGATGTGCTCAACCTGCTTTACGAACTTTTTCTTTGTGCCCTCCTGCGTGATGACCAGCTTGCCATCCTCGCACGCGGTCTTGAGTCCCTTTGCGGTAAAGGTTCCGCAGTATACAACCTTCTTTGCATTCTGGGTGATATCAATGAAGCCGCCTGCGCCTGCCAGGCGCGTGCCGAACTTGGATACATTCAGGTCGCCGTTGGGCGCGGTCTCTGCCAGACCAAGGAAGGCAACGTCCAGACCGCCGCCCTGATAGAAGTCGAACTGTACGTTATGCGGAATGATGCACATGGCATTTGCCGCCGCGCCGAACTGCGTGCCGCCGTATGGAATACCGGCGATGGAGCCAGCCTCAACGGTCAGGGTCATCTTATCCGAAATGCCCTCCTCTGCGGCAACGTTCGCGATCTTCTCCGGTGCGCCCGTGCCAAGGTTTACGATCGCGTCGGGCGGCAGTTCCATAGCGGCACGGCGTGCGATGATCTTCTTTGCATCAAGCGGAATGGACGGGATGGCATCGACCGGAATCCGGAATTCGCCAGTCAGCGCGCCGTCATACGGCATATTGAGGCACTGCATATTGTCCTGCTCGGTTCCGATCACAACGGAATCGACATAAATGCCGGGGATGGCAACCAGCTTGGGATCAAGCGAGCCGCCCTGCACGATCTTTTCGACCTGTACGATGACGCGTCCGCCCGAGTTTTTGCACGCCTGCGCCATTGCCGTCACATCCAGCGGGCCGATCTCACGGTGAACGGTGCAGTTGCCGTACTCGTCACAGTAGGATGCACGCAGGAACACGACGTTGATCGGGAAGCCCTTGTAGAGCAGACGCTCGTGCCCGTCGATGTTGACCACCTTGACGAGATCTTCCTTGGTACATTCGTTGAGTTTGCCGCCGCCATTGCGCGGATCGGCAAAGGTCTTGAGTCCGACATGGGTGATCGTGCCGATGTTATGCGCCGCGATATCACGATACATGTGGGAAATGACGCCCTGCGGCAGATTGTATGCCTCGATCTTATTGGACAGTGCCAGCTCACCCAGACGGGGTGCGCGATCCCAGTGGCCGCCGATCACGCGCTTCACCATGCCCTCATGCCCATAGTGGTCGCCGCCCGTGCCGTCGCGGTGTCCCTGACCGGCTGCAAAGAACAGGGTCAAATCCTTGGGGTGTCCGGTCTCCAGAAAACGTTTTTCCAGCGCGGTGGAAAGGGTCTCCGGACAGGCACAGCTTACAAAACCGCCGGTCGCGATGGTGTCGCCGTCCTGCACGAGCAGTGCAGCTTCTTCTGCGGATAAGATTCTTACTTTTTTCAAGGTGTATCATTCCTTCACTTCAATGTTCCGGATGTTTTCAATGACCTCCGGTATGTCATCCCGTTTGACGCACAGGATACGCGCATCTGCGTCGATCTCCTCATATAAGTACGGGCAGCCGGTGCAGCCGCGGATAATCAAAAGCGCATCATAGTGCTCCCCCCCTGTCGGGAGCGAGAGTTCCGCAAAGTCTGCCGTGGCAGAACGGATCTCCTGATATGCTGCGCCGCGATCATAGCCGGGATTGCAGCCGCCGCAAAACTTAACAGCAATCTTTTTCTTCATACGCCTATTCTCACACTCCTTTTGGGAGCAGTATGGATTGTCTGAACCACCTCCCCTTCGGGTGCGGCTGGGGTTTGGGTGAAAGGAAAGGCACTCTGTTCGGGAGTGCCTTTCCTTGTGAGCATGCACCCCTTAGTCGATCCGAGCGATCTTCTTGGCAAGCTCTTTCTTCATTTCCATATTGCACTGGCGCGAAATCATAATGCGCTGTGCCTGCGGAGAACCTGCGCCGTGCATAGACTCCGGCAGATAGCCGACAGCCGCCGTGCCCATAGTCATGTTCTCGATTAGGCGCAGAACGCGCATGCGGTCTTCCGTCGAAACAGAAGCCACGCCCTTGAAATACTTGTCAATGTATGCATGCAGTTCCGGATGGCGGAAATCTGCCTCAGAAGGCAGGGTCACCATTGCGCCGCCTGCCAGATCCTGCGCCAGACGCGCGATATCATACGGGAAACGGGTCACGTTCTGCTTGCAGACGTTTGCCAGCAGCAGGTCGATGATGTAGTTGCCCGACTTGGTCTTGGAGCCCTGAGACGAACATGCAATGCCGCAGCAGTACAGAGTCTCGTTGAGGTGTACCATCTCAATGAGCTTGTCCTTGACATGGGAAGCCTTGGCAGCACCTGCCATCTCTACGGACAGCGCGGTCGCACCGATGAGGACATCGCCCACGCCGACCTTGCAGCCGCCGTAGGACTGGCGGTGATAGCCTGCAAAGCGTTCCACGATCATACCGGCAAACTCCACTTCCCCGTTGAGGAAAATGCAGTCGTTCGGAACGAATACATGGTCAAAGATGACAAGTACTTCGTGTCCGCCGTAAACCTTGTTGCCTACGTCGATATCGTTGTACTCCTCCAGCTTGCGCGTATCGCACGACTGGCGGCCGTAAATCAGCGTGATGCCCTTAGAATCAGTCGGGATTGCAAAGGCGATTGCGTAATCCTCGTCGCCCTCACGCATGGAAATCGTTGGCATAACAAGGACTTCGTGGGAATTGACGAAGCCGGTCTGGTGTGCCTTTGCGCCCGTCACATATACACCTTCCGGTGTACGCTCTACAACGTGCAGGAACAGATCAGGGTCTGCCTGCTTGGACGGTGCCAGCGAACGGTCGCCCTTTACGTCGGTCATTGCGCCGTCCACTGCCAGATCCTCATCCTGTACGCGGCGCAGGAAGTTCAGGAAATTCTGATGGTACTGCGTGCCGCGAGCCGCGTCGATCTCAAAGGTAGAGGAAAACACGGCGTTCATAGCGTCCATGCCAACGCAGCGCTGGAAGCAGGCCGCGGTCTTCTGACCCAAGAGACGCTGCATCTTGACCTTCTTGATGAGGTCATCGGTGGACTGGTGTATGTGGGTGAAGCGGTTGATCTTCTTGCCGCTCAGATGGGAGGTCGCAGTCATGAGATCCTCATACTGCGGATCCTCTGCCAGCTCATAAGTCGCTGCAAAGGAGTTCAGGGAGGGACGAATCACCGGATCATCGACCGGATTTTCAATCTTCTTGCCGAACATCCACAGGTTCAGGTTGAGCTTGCGCAGGGATTCAATGTACTGGTCTTTGGTCATCATAACAGAGCAGTATCCTTTCTTTCTCGATTCTCGCTGGGTTGTTTTACGCTTTGCTTTGCAAAAATAAAATATCCAAGATCCGAGGACATGCGCCTCGGATCTTGCCCTTGATGCTCGCGCCTTGCGCGCGAACTGGGGGTATCAGAGCTGGTTTCTTTCGGAATAGGGTCGGTATCCAGAGGGGGCATTGGATGCCCTCTGGAATATTGATTAGAAGCACTCGCGGTAGATGCGCTCCATCAGTTCCAAAGTCATCGGCGCATAGGAGTTGGTCACGAGACGCTGCTGGTTTGCCATAACGGATACGGGGAATTCCTTGATATCCGCTTCCGTGAAGCCGTATTCATGCAGCGGCTTGAGCGCAAGTACCTTTTCGAGCGTTACGTTCAGGGTACGCAGGGCGTCTGCCTTGGAGCAGCCGAGGCAGCGTGCAACGATCTCCTTAAAGCGGCCAAGCTCGCCCTCCGGCTGATACTCGTCATAGATTTCAAGGATCTTGCCAAAGAGTGCATAGTTGGACTCGCCATGCGGTACATGGTAAGTGCCACCGAGTGGGAAGGACATTGCGTGTACGGTTGCGCAGCCTGCCTTGAGGAAGGCAACGCCAGCGTACAGGGACGCGGTAACGTACTCGTCGAGGTATGCAAGACGGGTCTCCTCCCCTTCCAGTGCGATGCGGCGGAAGCCCTCGAGGATCATTTCCATTGCCTTGACGGAATACATCTCAGAGGTCATGGTGCGGCGGTGTGGGGACAGGAAGGACTCAGTTGCATGAATGAGTGCATCAATTGCAGAAGCTGCAAATGGCTTGTATGGCAGGGTCTTGAGCAGATCCGGAATGAGGCAGACCTTGGTCGGAATGATATCATCGGAAACCAGACCCAGCTTGGTCTCACCGCCAGTCAGCTTGCCGTCCTTTTCGTCCTTTACGATGGCAACCGAGATATTGGTCACTTCGGAGCCTGTGCCGCAGGTGGTGGGGATTGCGATAACTTCCTTTTCGTTTACGACCGGCTCGCGCTTGAAGAACAGTTCATGCACGGAGGTCGGACGCTTGCAGCCGAGCAGCTTGCACAGATCCATGATCGCGCCGCCGCCGATTGCGATAACGCGGTCATAGGAATCATAAGGGATCTGCTCGTACATGGTCTCGATCATCGCCTCGGAGGGCTCGCCTGTACCGAACTTCTCCTGAAATACATAAGTACATGGCAGGCTGTACTGCTCCATGAACGGCTTATAGATAAACTCATTGGTCAGGACGACATCGCGCGCACCCAGCGCGAACTCCTGAGCGAACGCACCAAAATCTGCGAACTTATAGATGGTGGGTGCAATAATGATCTCTCTCTTGTCCTGCATCAGAGAAGCGCTAAAAGAATCCATGTGAAACATCTCCATTAAAAAAAATTTCTAGTGATATGTGTGTCGTATGCCCTGTTCGGGCGGCAGGAGGCAAAGTGCATTTCCGCCGCAAAGGGTCATATAGATAGCCTTTGTAAAAAAATAAGAAACATGATAATTGTTGGGGGGATAAGTGGTAAGTTACTTTGCCTCTGTGGTAAGTATACCAAAATCCGAGCAAGAGTTCAACATAAAATAACACAAATTACCCATTATTTTTCTGCACGTCCAAAAAGTGCAAAGCGAAAGGTTACTTTCTGGTTATCTTGTTTTTATTTTAACGTATCTTTTGCGCTTTGTAAACCATTTTTTATGAAAATGCGCCAGAACCTGTTGAAAATCGGCATGGAAATTGGGTGATTTTCCTAATGAGAAGTGAGAGAATGATGATATTTTATGATGGATATGTTCTATTTTGCAGGGAGTCAGATGATTTTCGGGTGATTTTTGGAATTTATGATGGTATTTTGTTTTTTATGATGGGAGAGCGTGGAGCGGCAGGTTTGTGGAAGCATAGATTTGCTTTTGGAAAGCAAAGGGAAATGTGAATTGGGGGAATCCGTAAGATTTTCATTTCTGCTAAATGATTTGCTTGGAAGCAAGGGTAACGTGTCGCGCCGGCGACGGCGGCATAAGGGCTGGACACCTTACGGTTTCCTTGCCCTTATGAATCCTCCCCTTCCCTTCCATCAGATGAATAACGGCAATGCCCCAAGGGTCGTAAAGTATGAACTCCGCCACAGGCGGGCCTGCACAGCCTCTTTTGGAGATGGCTTTTCCTGCAACCGCAAAGGCTTTTTGTGCCTTGGTCATGGCATACAGGACTGGAAATCATCTTTGCATTTTAGCTGAAGGGTTTTCGTTGGTTTATGGGATTTGCCGCTCTACCGCATCTGGAACGAGCCGACCAGTTTGCGAACTGGTCGGACTGTTCCAATGCTGCGGATTGCTTGTGCCGGTATACTGCGCTCGAACGTCCATTGCGCTTAATACTGGAAATGAGGACGTGCGCGCGAGCGTTCATGGAGGGTCTGAAAGCATATTTTGCGTTTGTGCGTTGTACATTTTGTCATATCTTGCCGAAAAACGTTGCCAAGCCTCCCAAACTATGCTATCCTAAATATCAGGAAAAAAGAATATTTTTCAGCGCGTACTGATTCACGGTAGGCGGTTTCGCCCTTTCCAGCTTTCATTAAGAAGGAACGGGTAAAAAAACCTCCCGTTCCGATCTGGAAGGGAGGTGGATGCGATGTACAGAAAATTTCTGCAAATCATGCTATGCATAGCATTTTTTATGTGGCTTTTCACTACATATGCAAAATGACCGCCCAGCCTCGAAAACTAGCGGTCATTTCATAGACTGATAAGGGGGCAAACCGTCTACTGGTACGCGCCCTTTTTTGTACCTTTAGTATACTCGTTTTCCGCCTGCCTGTCAAGCCTTCCCCCTGCCCTGTCCGAGCCTGTCGAAAAATGTTGCCAAGCCTTCCAAACTATGCTATCCTAAATATTAGGAAAAAAGAATATTTTTCAGCGCGTACTGATTCACGGTAGGCGGTTTCGCCCTTTCCAGCTTTCATTAAGAAGGAACGGGTAAAAAAACCTCCCGTTCCGATCTGGAAGGGAGGTGGATGCGATGTACAGAAAATTTCTGCAAATCATGCTATGCATAGCATTTTTTATGTGGCTTTTCACTACATATGCAAAATGACCGCCCAGCCTCGAAAACTAGCGGTCATTTCATAGACTGATAAGGGGGCAAACCGTCTACTGGTACGCGCCCTTTTTTGTACCTTTAGTATACTCGTTTTCCGCCTGCCTGTCAAGGCAGTTTCATGTACAAACCATGACCTTTGCACAGCATATACGCGCAAAATAGTGCGGCACTTCCCTGACCAGCCCCTCCATGAACGCTCGCGCGAACGTCGCCCATCTCCAAAAGGAACAGCAATGGACGTTCGAGCACAGAGCACTGGCACAAAGAGTCCGCAGCATTGGAACAGTCCAACCAGTTCGCAAACTGGTTGGCTCGTTCCAGATGCGGTAGAGCGGCAAATCCCATAAACCAACGAAAGCCTTGTTTGTAAAACGTAAAGATGATTGCCAGTCCTGTTTGTGTGATAACGCCGAAAATGTTTTTGGTTTCAAGAAGAAATGATTTCCAAAAGAGGCTGTACGATTCCGCCTGTGGCGGAGTTCATACTTTACGACCCTTGGGGCATTGCCATTCTTCACCGGATGGAAAGGGAGTGTGGGATTCACAAGGGCAAGAACCGCAAGGTTCTACCCCTTGTGTCTC
>JAHHRO010000054.1 GCA_020025755.1 Butyricicoccus sp.
TTGGCCGCCGTCGCCGGCGCGACACGTTTCCCTGCTTCTCAAAGCAAATCTTTTTGCAGAAATGGAACTGCTATCGCCGTTCCAAAAATATAATCGTTTGCTTTGAACCAAATCATTTTGCAGAAATGAAAATCCTACGGACTTTCCAAACTCTCCGCAGTTTGCGGAAACATAAACCCTACCACCTTCCCCTGATTTTTGATGTACCCCCCCCCCAAAAAACATGCACAAAAATAGCTACCATCTATTAAACATTCTTTATTCGAGCCGATAATAAAAATAGAACCTATCGTTTGATGACAAGGCGGTGAAATGAATGAGTATTGCAATGGTTGGTTCGATCAATACCTATATCAAATCCCTCAAAATGCAGCAGAAGTGGACAGAACGCCGGCAGGCAGGCGATTACTCCGGTAAGGAAAAAAAGCAGACGCTGGACGAGTGGATCCGCGAGCAGAGCAAGCCCCAGCCCATGCACGGTCAGGAGCGCACCGAGGCAGAGTCGGCAAACCTCCAATCCATCCAGATGAAGGTTTCCAATGGCAAGTCCCTGACCCCCGAGGAAAAAGAGTTCCTCAAAAAGCACGACCCTGATACCCTCAAAAAAGCCGAGGATATCGAACGGGCACGCGAGGACTTCAAGCAAGCCCTGCGCCGCTGCCGCACTAAGGAGGACGTGGAACGCCTGCGCATGACCCAGCTCAACGCATCCATGAACACCATCAACTCGGTGGAAAACAACCCCAATATCCCCCTGCATAAAAAACTGGAGATCGCTTTGCAGGAGAATGGCAAGGTCAACGCCATGCAAGAGGAGATCCACCATTATGTAGAAGACGGACGCTACGAAAAGCTGCCCACCGATGCAGAAAAGCTGGAAGCGGAAAAACAGGAACTGGAAAAGCATTTCCCGAAGCCCGAACAGCCCGATGTGTCCAAGCCGACAGACAAAACCGAGCACACCGACCAGACGGACAGGACCGAACGCCCCGAAGCACCGGAAGATGTACCGGCAGAGGACAGACCCGAGCAGACGGACGAGCCGGACAAACCCAGCATCGAGTTGGAAACGCCCGAACAAAAGAAGGTCAAGCGTGCCAAGGCACAGGCAGCCTATGGACAGATGCAGGCAATGGCTGCCCAGCCTATATACCTGTCCCAGCCCAAGCAGGAGCTAGACATAAAAGGCTGACTTCCTCACCCATTTCCCGAAACAGTGCGTCGTTTCTTTTGGGAACGACGCGCTGTTTTTGTCTTCTATTGATGGTTCCATTGGTCGATCAGCTGTTTGACCGAAAAATGCTTGGGATTTAAATAGGCAGCTCCTGTGTCGATGATCCGAAATGCTGCCGTATCAAAGGGAATGGATGTGTCATACAGGAAATCGTCATTGATCCACAGCAGCCCTGCGCAGGCTTCGGGCAGCCGCTCCCGATGGGCACACGACAGCACCTCCTCGGTAAACGAGGAAACCGGAATACAGGTGATCCCGTAACCTGCGGTATCCTGCCGGAACTGTTCCAGATGAGCTTCCAGCACGAACCCCCAGCGGTATCCTGCCGATACAAACGCCACCAGATGCTCCGGAACACAGGACACATCCAGCCAAGGGTACGATGCCGCCGCATCATAATAGACCGCCATCCACGCGCGATCCCCCTCTCCCCATATGCTGTATCTTCCCACGAGTGCTTCCAGTCTGCCGGAAAGCGAGATCGGCGGCACGGAATCAAGCGGCAGCACAGTCTCTCTGCCCAGATACTCGGTCAGCTCCATGTTGTTTTCCTCCTGTTATCATATCACAAAAAAACAGGGAAGCCCTCGGCTCCCCTGTTTTATCCTCACAGCGCGTATGACCTGAGATATCTGTTTGCGATCTCACGCCCTAATTTCTTGATATCACATTGTCCATGCTTCTGGCACCAATAATATACAATGCCGCGGCAGATGAGCAGCAGTTCTTCCCCGATCTCCTCCGCACTCTTTTCCGTGGAGAGCACCTCGCCCTTCTGCAAGTTGCCGATCATGCCGATCAAACCTGCCGGCAAGCCGCGCTTATGCGACAGGACAAAGTCGGTTGGCTCCATAAGCTGTGCGCGGTAGATCTGTGCGCAGAGCGGATAGCCCAGATCGATGCAGTAAACCATCTGATAATCCACATACTCCAAAAGACCCTGCATATCACACCGCCCCTTGAGCAGCGGATATACGATATCCTCGAAGTAGGCATCGCACCGCGCATACACGCCGGACAAGATGCCTGCCTTGCTTTTCAGATGATGATAGAATGCACCGGTCGATACACCAGCTTGGGCGCAGATATCCGCGATCTTGACCTGATCGTATCCCTGTTCACGCACCAGCTTCAAAGAGATCGACAGCAGCTTCTCCTTTGTCTGTTCTGCCTGCTCTTTGCGGCTGATTTCATGCGCAACTGTACTCTCCTGCTCCATAAAAAAAGCACCTCTGTTTCAATATGTATGGATCACTCCCCCATGATCCATTGCTGTCCTAACCGTATTTTAGCACATCTTTTGTGATTTATCAAATATACCGTTTTGAAAAAAATTTGGACTGCCAAATATCCTGCCTGTTTTACGGCAACCCTGCCCATGCGCCACGGTCTATATGCGCAAATCCGTGCTGCCCTCGGAAATCTGCGGCGCACGCGGACGGATCTTCACAAGGATCACGACCGCCGGAATGACCATCACAAGCGAGAGGCAGAAAATGACCATCTGTACGAGATCGGTGTCCAGAAACGGCGGAAGGGTGGAAAGCAGGTTATTTATCACATGCACCAAGATCGTGAGTTTGAGACTGCGGGTATGGGCGTAGAGGATGCCCAGCCCAATGCCCAAAAGCGCGGCGTACACCGCCTGCACCGGCTCTACATGCCAGATGCCGAAGGCAATGCCGGAAAACAGGATCGGCAGCCATCCTGCCCGAATCTGCTCCATATAGTGAAACACCAGTCCGCGGAACAGGAGCTCCTCCACGATCGGCCCCACCAGCACAACGGACAGGAATACCCAAATATATGCCTCGTTATCAATGGTGCTCCATGTCTCGCCAAAGCTTACAAGGCTGTGCTCCAAAAGCGGCACGCTCTGCGAAATACTTGCGGCAAAGTTGAGCCAAAGGATGGAAATGCCGCCCAGTCCCAAGGTCAGCACGAGCAGCTTGGGATAGAGCGCACGCACGCGCACGGCATCAGGCGCAGGCGGCGGTGTTTTGCGGTAGATGCGCCGCAGCCATCCCCCGAAGATCGCAAGCAGGAGCACGCACATGCATGCATCCAGCATAAAATAATGCTCGTATGCAGCCTCCTCGGAATAGATCATACCGCCCAGCAGGAACAGCACAATAGATATCAGATGATAAAATACGATCGCCCACAGGGAAAGTGCCGTATTCTTGATGATCTCTTTTGTTGTCTTCATTGTTTATCCTCCTCTGATCGAAATAAAATGTCGCTCCCTTCAAATGATATGTACCGTTTTTCTTGTGACTGCCTATTTATGCAGAATGTTACGCTTTTTTCCGCACCATTTTTTATTATGCTTGAGGTCATCCCTGAGCGCATCGAAACAGGAATCGAGTTTTACATTGCCGCCTCAGCGCATGAGTTCCGCTTTTGCAATTGAAAGCAGTTCAATCATAGCATGTGTCATAGGCAAACACAATAGGTCATTGTTTATAATTCTGTGTCTGTTTTTTATGCAATATGACCATTTGTTCTGGCGTTTCCCCCAATTTTCAACCAACCGCTTGTGTGAAAAAAGCGAAAAAATCCTCCCTGCCTATGCAAGGAGGATTTCGGTTTTATGCCACGCTGTCATTCGACCACTTGAGGCGATCGAACACATAGAAAATGAGGCTCAGGATCATTGCAACGATGGCAGCAAGCACCATACCCTTGAGCTGTACATCGCCAATGCCGATCGAAACACCGGACAGACCCACCACGAAGATGACCGAAGTGAGAACCATGTTGCGGTTGCGGCTGTAATCCACCTGATGGTCGACCAGCACGCGCAAACCGGAGGTTCCGATCATACCGTAGAGCAGGAAAGAAATACCGCCGATGACCGGCCCCGGAATGGTCTGGATCAGTGCCGCGAGCGGGCCGACAAACGAGCAGATAATGGAGATGATCGCTGCGCCTGCGATCACGCGCACGGAATACACACGGGTCATTGCCATAACGCCGATGTTCTCGCCGTAGGTCGTGGTCGGAACCGAACCGATCATACCGGAAACCATCGTCGAGAAGTTGTCCGCAAACAGCGAACGGTGCAGCCCCGGATCTTTGATGAGGTCACGCCCGATGATCTGTCCGGTCACGATCTGATGACCGATATGCTCGGACGCAATGACGAGAATGACGGGCAGAATGACAAGGATCGCTTCCAGCTTGAACTTTGCCATCTGGAAATGCGGTACCTGAATGATGCTCTGGCTCAGTGCGCCCATGAGATCCGCCGAGGTGACAACGCCCGTCATGACAGCCGCCGCATAGCCTGCAAGGATCGCGATCAAAATCGGGATGACGGACAGGAAGCCACGGAACAGCACATTGCCGAATACCGCAACCCCCAGCGTCACCAGAAATACGATGACGTTCTTGGGCTCGATCGCATCGCCCAGAATCCCTGCGGTATTTGCCGCACTGCCGGCAAGTTCCAGACCGATCAGGGCAACGACCGGCCCCATTGCCGCCGGTGGGAGCACCACATCAATCCAGTCCGTTCCGAACCGATAGACGACCGCCGCGAGGATACAGCCGATCGCGCCCACCGCTACAAAGCCGCCGAGTGCGTATTCATAGCCCCAGTTCTGAATGACGATGCCAGCCGGTGCAAGAAATGCGAACGAAGACCCTAAGTATGCCGGTGCTTTGCCCTTGGTGATGGCAATGAACAGCAGCGTGCCCACACCGTTCATAAACAGCACGATTGCCGGACTGATGCCGAACAGGAACGGCACAAGCACGGACGCGCCGAACATGGCGAACATGTGCTGGATGGACAGCGGTACGAGCAGCCGCGCCGGTACCTTGTCCTCAACCTGAATGATTTGCTTGGATTGCATGTTTTTACCTCTTCCTTTTTTATTGGCAGGGCGTACACCCTTACGCCCCCTCCCATTGCGCATGTGAGCGTCCGATGCGGCTGCCGTGTGACAGACCGCCGCGGCTGCTTTCATATCTGATGCAAGCAGCTTACGCAATGCCTAAGATAGTATATCATCTTTTTTATCCAAATAAAAGAAAAAAAGTAACAGAAAATCACAAATTTCAGGCTTCCAAAAAAGTCTTTTCGCCACTTGGGTTTGGGATCAAGCAGCCCCAAATTTTCAATCCCCAAGGAAATGTACCTTGAATCTATCATTTTTTTGTCCAAACCGGATCGTTTCTTTCATAGATACGCCGAAAAAAATGCAAGATCCCTTTTGTCTGCTTTTTCTTCGGAACGGTACTGGAAAACATGGGCACATGATCTAAATAATATTGCTGCACCGCGCAGGGCAGCAAGCTCTCCTGTTGCAGCGGAACATAGCTTCCGTCCGAACACAGGCGGCGCGCTTTCACATTGTCCTGCAAAATGCGCTCCAGATAATCGAGCAGGAACGCCTTGACCTCGGGTGACCGGATCGGACAGGCGACCTCTACACGCCGTTCCTGATTGCGTGTCATGATATCCGCCGATGAAATGTAAAGCTGCGCATCCTGCCCAAAGCAGTAGATCCGCGAATGTTCCAAAAAGCGTCCTACGATGCTGGTCACGCGGATATGATCCGTTTTGCCCTCGATCCCCGGCACAAGGCAGCAAATGCCGCGCACGATCAGGTCAATGTGCACCCCTGCCTGCGACGCCTCCGCCAACTTGTCGATGATCTCACGCTCGGTGACCGAATTGGTCTTTATGATGATCCGCCCCCGCTCGCCCAGTGCCGTCTGCTCCTCGATCTGATGCAGCAGCGTCTGCTTGAGCGAAGCTGGTGCGACCAGCAGGGCATCATATCTGCCCCTGAGATCGCCCACGAGCATATTCTGAAAAAACGCCACCACGTCCATACAGATTTCCGGATCGGCAGTCATCAGACAGAAATCGGTATAAAGACGCGCGGTTTTCTCATTATAATTGCCCGTGCCCACCTGCGCAACATATTGCAGTCTGTCTCGGCTCTGCCGCGTGATGAGGCATAACTTGGCATGGCATTTGTAGTTCTCCGGCCCATATAGGATATGACAGCCTGCCTCCTCGAGTTCCTTTGCCCATGCAATGTTATTGCCCTCATCAAACCGCGCGCGCAGTTCCACCAGCACCGTCACCGCTTTCCCATGCTCTGCCGCCATGCACAGATACTTTGCAACGGCTGACTTGCGTGCCACACGATAGAGCGTGATCTGGATCGCGCGTACCGCCGGATCGACCGCCGCCTGCTGAAGAAGCTGCAAAAACGGGTCCATGCTGTGATAGGGATAAAATAGCAGGATATCACGCTGCCGAACCTGCTCCCACATCGGCTGTTCCCTCGTCAGCCACGCCGGATAAACCGGCTGATGCGGCGGATAAAACAAAACAGGCGGAACTTTTTCCAGATCATAAGCATAGGACAGATCAAGTGGACAGGTACAGGTATAGCTTTGATGGCGTTGGAGCCGCAAGCGTTGCAGCAGCATATCGCGCAGGTTGGGTGCGCCGCCCTGCATTTCCAGCCGCACCGGTGCCAGCCGCTCACGCTCACGCAGCAGCTTGGTCATCTGGCTGCGCAGATCCATGTCCTCTTCGTCGTATTTTTCATCGTAGGAAATATCCGCATTGCGCGTCACGGCAATGATCGCCTGCTCCTCAATGCGATAGATCTTAAAAATCTTTTTGAGATAGTGCGCCAAAATATTTTCGGTGCGCACAAATGCTCCCTGCCGCTCAGGCAAAGGCAGGATACGCGGTACGCCCTCCGGAATCCCCACCAGCCCGAGGCGCACACGTTCCCCATCGCGCAGACGCGCCGCGGCATAGAGTGCTTTGTTTTTGAGATGCGGAAAAGGATGGCTGGGGTTAATGACCTGCGGCACGAGCAGCGGCCGGATCTTGTCGTGATAATACGCCCGTACATAGGCGCGTTCCTGCCCCTTGAGCTGCTCATACGGGACATCCTCCACCCCACATTCCGCAAGCAGGGCTTGCAGCTGGGTATAAATAATATCCCGCTGCGCGATCAGAGGGCCGACTTCCGTATAAATACGCGTGAGCTGTTCCACCGGCGTCAGTCCGCCCTTGTTCTCCCGACAGATCGGTGCTTCGAGCGAAAGATCCAGCAGGCTGCCTACACGCACCCTGAAAAACTCGTCCAGATTGCTGGAAAAGATAGACAGGAAGCGGAACCGCTCCATCAGCGGTGTGGATGGGTCTGCTGCCTCCTCCAGAACCCGCTGATTGAATTTCAGCCAACTCAGTTCTCGATTTTGTGTGTAGCTCAGGTCGAATGATTGAGCAGCCTGTGACACAGGTATCCCTCCCGCACGCCGTATGGACTGATATAAAGTGTTTCTCCGCATAATCCCTGACTGAGCGCATCCATCAGCACAATGCCCGGCAAAAGGGTATGCAGCCGATCGGGACAGTGATGCAGGATCAGCTTCCTTGTTTTCTTTCCCTTTTTGAGCAGCAGCTTTGCCAGTGTATGCAGCTCGTCCGGTGTCAGCATACGGTTGTCTGCCGGCTTTTCATACACGTCATTTGCAACCTCCAGCACCGCACGCGCCGTGCCGCCAATGCCGCACACCATTGCCTTCCGAGGCAGTTCGGTCTGCCCGAGCACCGCCTGAACCACTTGCTGGATGTCCTCGATCTCCTCTTTCTTTGGCCAGATCTTTTTTACATACCGATGGAACAGATTCAGTGAGCCGATGGGCAGGCTCTGCGGCTGGAGCAATACGCCGTTTTCCACCTTGGATACCTCGGTACTGCCGCCGCCAATGTCAAACACAACGCAATCGTCCAGTGCAGTGCCGTGCAGTGCGCCATAATATCCAAGCTGTGCTTCCAGCTCTCCCGAGATCACGTCCACAACGATCCCCGTCTTTTTTTCTATCTCTGCCACCGCCTCTGCGGTGTTGGCAATGTTGCGCAGGGATGCCGTTGCGAACACATACATTTCTTCCATGCCGACATGGTGCAGCAGCGTGCGGAACTGCATCAGCACCTCACAGGCACGCGCGATGCCTGCCTGAGACAAGACCCCCTCCTGTATATAGCCGGCAAGCCCTGCCATCTCCTTTTCCGAGAACAACAGTTCAAACGCGGTTTCCGACTGCACATGATAAACGGAAAGACGCACCGAGTTTGAACCAAGATCTACGATTGCATATTTCATCTTTCTACTCCTCTCCGACGATCTCCGAAAAAAACATCGAAAACCGTCGCACGAAATATAGCATACTTTTTTATTTTGACACTTCTGTGTAAAATTTACGATACCCTTTATATATAGCTTTTGTAAAATCTGCCTTTCTGATTCAAAAATCGTATGCCCCATCGGATGCACACAAACCAAATCAAAGCCGTCAGATGGGGCGGCTTCGTTTTACCGCCACGGCCGCTTCTTTTCCAGCCAGCCATTCCCCTCCCAATAAACAGTATCTGGTGCGGTCAATCCCTTTTTCTGCAAAAACCGGAAAAGCGTAAAGTATCCGCGCGTTTTGGGCGTAGGCATGATCCGCCCTTGCGCACGCCGGATCTTGCGTGCCAGACGATCCATATCCGCTTCCAGCTTTTGCCTACGCGTTTGTGGTACATCTGCCCAGCACAAAGCGCGTACCAGTGCCCCGTAGCGATAGGTTTTGCCCACGCCCCAGAAAAACATGCTGTCTGCCATATCGCGGTTGGTGCTCCGCGTGCCGCCGCCTGCCGCCGTCGAGATGCATACCGCCTGCTTATGAAACATCGCCGGATTCGGGCGATGGATCATCCAGCGGTATCCATAGTGATCCAGAAATGCCTTCATTGCCCCTGTGACGTGATACACATACACGGGGCTTGTAAGAATGATGACATCGGCGGCATCAATCGCCTGCGTGATCGGGGACAATGCCGCATAATGCGGACACTTGGTCTCCGACTGCGTAAAGCAGGTATTGCATCCCGTGCAGACCTCATGGAAGTCACGGGGCAGGAAAAACTCCGTCACCTCGCCGCCCAGCCGGTCAGTCAGCATCCGTCCAATGTGATAGGTTGACCCCTTGTGATTTTGTCCATGAATCATAACAATTTTCATTCTTTCGCCCTCCAGCTCTCAATCTTTCTTCATGCTATGTATATTCCGCATTGCAAAATTCAGTCCAGCAAACGCAAAAAAAGTGAGGCGCGATACCTCACTTTTGCCGCGCAAGCGGTGCATATCCTTTATTTGGCACGCAGGCCATGCCCAAATGTCAAATGCGCGAACTCGTCCCGATAGGAGTCCTGCGCCTGCTTTTTGGTCGGCACATCGGAAAACTCACAGGTAAATGTCTCGCCAAACAGCGGCTGGGACAGTTTTTCTACCCATTCTTTCAGCACGTCCGGCACAAGCGGCTGCTGCTCGCGCAGGAATACGACACCATACTCCGGCTTTGCCATAGGTCTCTGCGCATCGAAGATCGTTTTGCCTTCCGCGGACTTTGGATTGCAGAAATCCACATTGGGATGGAAATGCGGATAGTACAGCACCCCGATAAAATGATCGATCTCCCCTCTGCGCAGGGCTTCCACCTTTTCCAGAAAAACCGGATACTCCGGACTGCTCGATTCAATAAAATCCTGCTCCTCGATCGTTGTTCGGAGCGCAGGCAGGTTCAGAAAATCAAAATGGAAAAAAATCTCTGTTCCATCTTCGTCATGGGTCAAGCTGAATTCTGCCGCGTCCGGTTGATCTTCTTCTAACAGCTGATATGCGCCCCACCAGTAGTTCCAGTGCCTCACGCGAATATACTTTTGGTTCATAGGGTTTTCTCCTTTCCACGCTCCATTTGCTTCATTTGATACCTTTATTTTAACACAAGCCCTGCTTCTTGGATAGCATTTTCTGCCGCCTGATGCGGAAATCCTTTTGAAAAATCATACGATGTCTCTTGTTCAGCTGGGTTTGCTTCAAAAAAGGGTAATATTTTTCCGGAAAATCCGTCCGGTTTTCATTTGTGCAAAAGGATTTGCTTTGGCAAACAAATGGAAATGTGGTTTTGGAAATCCGTAGGGTTTTCATTTCTGCTAAATGATTTGCTTCGAGAAGCAGGGAAGCGTGTCGCGTGGACGGTTGAAATTTATGTTTGCACATACTGCGGAGTGTTTGGAACGTCCGTAGGGTTTTCTTTTCTGCTAAAAAAGATTTGCTTCGAGAAGCAGGGAAGCGTGTCGCGTGGACGGTTGAAATTTATGTTTGCACATACTGCGGAGTGTTTGGAACGTCCGTAAGGTTTTCATTTCCGCTAAATAGGATTTGCTTCGAGAAGCAGGGAAACGTGTCGCGCCGGCGACGGCGGCATAAGGAC
>JAHHRO010000055.1 GCA_020025755.1 Butyricicoccus sp.
GCTCGTTCCAGATGCGGTAGAGCGGCAAATCAAAAGAACCACCTGAAATCTTGCTACTCAAACGGAAAAGCAGATGCCAGTCCTGTCGATCCAAACGAGCGCACAAAAATCTTGAATGACTGCAGAAAAAGCCATTTCCAAAAAGGGCTGTACGATTCCGCCTGTGGCGGAGGTCATACTTTCACACCCTTTCGGCGGCTGAAAGGTTCATCTGATGGAGAGGGAGTGTGGGATTCATAAGGGCAAGAACCGCAAGGTTATAGCCCTTATGCCGTCGTCGCCGGCGCGACACGTTTCCCTGCTTTCCAAAGCAAATCATTTTAGTGAAAATGAAAATCCGACGGATTTCCCCAAACCACGTTTCTCTGCTTCTGGGAGCAAATCTATTTTGCTGCAATGAAAATCCTACGCTTTTCCAAAACCCTCCGCAGTTTGCGGAAACATCCTCAGAGCCCCCTATTGGGAGCCCACAGCACCTGAAAAGATACAGCGTACCATTTTTCGGTACGCTGTTTTTCTCTTTGCTCTCAAAGGGTAGGGTCGGTCTCGAAAATCCATGCCTCTGGAATCTGCGCCGCAATGACAGGCGCATTGAAATTATACCAGCTTTTGCAGTTGTCCAAAATGATAGCATCCGCCGTAACCACATCATCCATACCAGACAATACGCTATCCACTCGCTCATCCAGCATGACCTCGACCGATACCCCATACGCCGCCGCATACTCCAGAATAAGCGCACGCAGTCTGCCCGAATTGGACACCTGCCGGTCGAGATAGATCTCGGCATGCGATATCCCCAGCGTCCTGAGCTGATCGAGCAGCAGACGGACGGCAGCATGCGTCTTATCCACGATGCGGTAAGTTCCGCGCAGTCCGGCAAGGTCGCGCACCGTGCCATCCAATCCGCGCAGCAGGAGCGAGCCCGAAAGCGCGACCTCCAGCGTGATGATGGTATTAAACCCATCGAACACCAAATGCTCCGGTGCAGTCTTGTGTTCCTTTTCGCGCCGCACATCCAGTGCCGCACGCGAGGACAGCAGCCGTGCCAGTGCCATGCGCTGCCGCTCACTGAGCAGATAATGGTTGCCAACAAAGGTGGATGCCGACTTGATATCATAGCCGCGGTTCAGCAGGAAATAGATCTCCTGCGCCGCCCGATGCAGCGTCCGTGCCGCCCGTTCCGTGCCGAACTCCGCCGCATCCTTTGGCTCATAGCCTCGTTTTACAATGTCCATAGTCTTCTCAGCGATACCGCTCCTCAAGCTGATAGATATGCAGATCGCCCGAAAGGGACGCATCCTTGTCCTTGGTAACCGAAACCGAATACGCGCCGTGGTCTGCGCCGTCGATGGTGTAGGTGCAAACACCCGTTTCATGCGGTGCGACCTCCACGGCACCTACCTCCTTTTGTGCCGCGATGCGGTTATAACGGTACAGCGTGACGGTCACAGGGGTGTCTGCGCGATTTTCATAATGCACCTCAATGGTGTTGCCCAGTTTATGCTTTGCCCAGAAAAAATCACCATTGTAGTCCTCAGGCTGGAACATCCCTTCCCTTTCATCGATCACGCACCGAATCTCGGGCGCATCCTCTGCCTCCTCGCGCGTCTCCACGATGACGACATCCTCCAGATCGAAGAACTTGTCCCCTGCTCGCGCCAGTGCATGCTCCTTGAACGCCTGCTCAAAGGAGATGGGATAGCGGTTGCTCAGGATGGTATAGGTCACGCCCGGCTCGGCGGAATCGGTCGTACCGCTGACCTCCAGCTTATAGGCATAGGGCATGCCGTTGCATCGCCAACTGTCATCGCTCAGTTCCTCGTAGGACGACCAGATGACCTCCCCCTCCATGTTCTGCTCCTCGTCCGGCGTTTTGATGAACGAATTTACGACCTGTACTCCGTCATCCTCTGGTACCTGCTCAGGCTCTTTCTGCAAAGAACAGCCGAACAGCCCCAGCGTACACAGCAGTGCCGCACTCCATAACACCGTTTTTTTCATCATTTTTTCAGTCTCCCGTCCTGCACGTCTTTCTTAAATCTTCTGTGCATCTCTATTATACTGCATTTGTCTCAAAAGTGGTAGTTCCAGTTTTGCAGTTTGCGTGTCTTTTCTTCAGGCAGACCTATGCCGCCCCAAGTTCGTCCGCCCTGCCTGCATCAGGCGTTTATGCATCCTGCACCTTGATGCGCAGTTTTATTTTTCATTTTTTACAACTTTTTCACAAGCTTTCCCCCGTTCAAACTGAACACTCGACAGAAAAATTCAATATTTGACAGCTTTCACACTTCATGGTACGATATCAGGGTTAGTAAGGACTAACCCAGCCTGCCCGTTTCGCGGCGGTCGGCACTCGCTCCCTGCCAGATGGGACGCCGTACCCGAACCGCTTCGATCCTGACAGACACACAACCATTCTATTTCAGGAGACTGCCTACTATGATGATCAACAAACGTCTCATTGGTACCGTGCAGGAAAGCCGCAAATATATCGCTTTCAATGTTGCCCTGCAATGGAGTGCCCTGCTTGCCAATATCGGCATCATGGCGATCCTTGCGGTACTGATGCAAAAACTGTACACCGGAACGGCAAGCCACGCATGGGCTCTGCCCGTACTCGGTATCCTCGCCGTGCTCATCGCCTTTCGCTTTGTGTGCACGGTTCTTTCCAGCCGCATGAGCAATCTGTCCTCGCGCATGGTCAAGCGCATCCTACGCGAAAAGATCTACCGCAAGCTGCTGCGCCTTGGCGCGTCCTACACCGAGCAGGTGCAGACCAGCGAGATCGTACAGGTCGCAAGCGAGGGCGTCGATCAGCTGGAAACCTATTTCGGTGCATACCTGCCCCAGTTTTTCTATTCCATGCTCGCGCCCCTGACCCTCTTTGCCTTCCTCAGCTTCATCAGCCTGCCCTCTGCCCTCGTGCTGCTCTTATGCGTGCCGCTCATTCCGGTCACCATTGCCGCCGTGCAGACTTGGGCGAAAAAACTGCTCGGCAAATACTGGGGACAGTATACCGCCCTCGGTGATACCTTTCTGGAAAACCTGCAAGGTCTGACCACGCTGAAAATCTACCAGACCGATGGCTATAAGCAGGAGGAAATGCAGGTGCAGGCGGAAAAGTTCCGCAAGATCACCATGAAGGTTCTGAGCATGCAGCTCAATTCCATCACCATCATGGATCTGATCGCTTACGGCGGTTCTGCCCTCGGCGTTATCCTTGCCGCCCTGCAATTTCAGTCCGGCAGGGTCGATCTGGCAGGCTGCCTGCTCATCATCCTGCTTGCCGCCGACTTCTTCCTGCCCATGCGTCTGCTTGGCTCATTCTTCCACATCGCCATGAACGGCATGGCGGCATCGGATAAGATCTTCCGTCTGCTCGATCTGCCCGAGCCTGCCGCACACACCCAGCGCGTACCCGAGGATCATACCATTATCTGTCAGGGGCTTTCCTTCTCCTACGACAAGGAACGTCAGATCCTGCACGATCTGAACCTCACCTTCCCCAAGGGCAGTTTTACTGCCATTGTCGGGGAAAGCGGCTGCGGCAAATCCACCACCGCTGCCATCCTCATGGGACGAAACAGGGGCTATACCGGCTGCCTCACCGTAGGTGGCGTCCCGCTCGCGGATATCTCCGAGGAAAGCCTGCTCTCCTCCTTTACCTACATCAGCCACCAAAGCTATCTGTTCAAGGGCACGGTGCGCGAAAACCTGTACATGGGCTGCCCCACCGCGACCGATGCCCAGCTATGGGATGCACTCGAACGCGTGAACCTCGCGGACTTCCTGCGCACCGAGCAGGGACTGGACACACCCCTTGCGGAAAAGGCGTCCAACCTCTCGGGCGGTCAGTGTCAGCGTCTTGCACTCGCACGCGCCCTGCTCCATGACACACCGGTTTATATCTTCGACGAATCCACCTCCAATATCGACGTGGAGAGCGAAAACGATATGATGCGTGAGATCCACGCGCTGGCAAAGACCAAAACGGTCATCCTGATCTCCCACCGTCTTGCCAATGTGGTGGGCGCGGATAAGATCTATGTACTTGAGCAGGGCAGGCTCATGGGCTCGGGCACACATGAAGCTCTGCTGCGTGAAAACGCGGTCTATGCAAATCTCTGGAACACCCAGCAAGCACTGGAACGCTATGGAAAGGGCGTGATATGATGAAAAGAAGCGGTTCTGTGGTCATGGCGCGGCTGGTCGGGCTGGTAAAGCCCCTCATCGGCTATATGATCCTTGCGATCCTCATGGGACTTGCAGGGCATCTATGCGCAACCTTTATCACCATTTTCGGCGGCTTTGCCGTCCTTGATGTGCTCGGGCTGTCCAATATCACCATTTTCGGCGGCTTCGCCGTCCTTGATGTGCTCGGGCTGTCCAATGCCCCCTCTCTCCAGTTCATCTTTCTCGCCGTTTCGGTCTTTGCCCTTGTACGCGGCTTCCTGCGCTACGCCGAGCAGGCATGCAACCACTTTATTGCCTTCAAGCTGCTTGCGCTCCTGCGCGACAAGGTATTCACTGCCCTGCGCCGTCTGACCCCAGCCAAGCTGGAGGGCAGGGACAAGGGCAACCTGATCAGCATCATCACCTCGGATATCGAATTGCTCGAGGTCTTTTATGCCCACACCATTTCCCCTATCTGTATTGCCGCCCTGTTTACCGTGGTCATGGTTGGCTTCATTGGCTCCTATCACTGGCTTTTGGGGCTGACTGCCCTCATTTCCTATGTACTCGTGGGCATTGTCATTCCCATCTTCACCTCCAAACTGAGCGGCAGCAACGGCGCACGCCTGCGCGGCAAGTCGGGCGCACTGGCGAGCTTTGTGCTGGACAGCCTGCGCGGTCTGCCCGAGATCGTACAGTACGGGCAGGGCGAAGCACGCGTCGGGCGCATGAACCAACTCACCGACGAACTGGCAGAGGATGAAGCGCGCATGAAACGCGTCACCGGCTGGAATATGGCAGTCACCAATACCGTCATTCTGGTGTGCAATATTGCAATGCTCCTGCTCTCCGCCCATCTCGTCGACTTTTCTGGCGTGGTCATCTGCACCCTCTCACTCATGAGCTCGTTCGGCCCCGTTGTTGCACTCGCCGCCCTCGGCGCGACCCTGCAAAACACCTTTGCCGCCGGAAACCGCGTGCTGGATATCCTCGAAGAAACGCCGGTCGTGCACGAGATCACCGGCAAGCCCCCTGTCGTATTCTCGGGCGCAAGCGCGCAAAACATCAGCTTCTCTTATCCGAACGGCGAACAGATCCTGTGCGATTTCTCGGTCGATATCCCACAGGATCGGATCATCGGCATCGTGGGCAAGAGCGGCAGCGGCAAATCCACCCTGCTCAAGCTGTTCATGCGATTCTGGCAGGTACAGAACGGCAAAATCGAGATCTCAGGGACAAACGTGGACGAGATCAACACCGCAAACCTGCGCAATATGGAAGGCTTTGTCACACAGGAGACCCATCTGTTTCAAGACACCATCCGCAACAACCTCAAAATTGCCAAGCTGGACGCAACAGATGCGGAAATCATGGCGGCTTGTAAAAAAGCCTCTGTGCATGACTTCATCATGCAGCTTCCGAAGGGCTATGACACCCCTGTCGGCGAGCTGGGCGATACCCTGTCCGGCGGCGAGCGGCAGCGGCTTGGACTGGCACGCGCCTTCCTACACGACGCGCCTTTCTTGCTGCTCGATGAGCCGACCAGCAATCTGGACAGCCTCAACGAAGCCGTGATCCTGCGCTCCCTGCATGAAGAGCGCGCCGGAAAGACCGTCATTCTGGTCTCCCACCGCAAGTCCACCATGGGCATCGCCGATGTATCCTACTCGGTCGAACACGGGAGGATGAGCTGACACACACCAACCAAAAGCAACCACCCACGCAGGTCGTCCCAAAGAAACATATAGAATGGAGAAAAAACCATGAACATGAAAAAAATGATCTATCTGCTCCTTGGCTGTATCGGGCTGGGGCTGGGTGCGGTCGGTGCGGCCGTACCCCTCCTGCCCAGCTTCCCCTTTCTGATGCTTGCCGCGTTCTGCTTTGCACGCAGTTCGGAACGGCTCAATCGCTGGTTCATCAGCACCAAGCTATATAAGGACAATCTGGAAAGCTATGTTGCCGGAAAGGGCATGACCCGAAAAACCAAGATCCGCATTATGGTGACGGTCACGCTCCTCATGTCCGTCGGCTTCGTGATGATGCACGCCGTTGTCATCGGGCGCATCGTGCTCGCCTTGGTTTGGGTGTTCCATGTGCTCTACTTCGTGTTTGGCGTCAAGACCATTCCCGATCAATCGGTATAAAATAAGACTGCCCCATTTTGTGTTCGCACACAAAATGGGGCAGTTCAGTTTATTATCAGGCGGCTTTGCTATATCTAAGAGGAACTACGATGAAATCCAACACCTGTTTCCAATCAAATGATATCTTTCTTATGCTGTAACAGAACAGAGAGATACCGACCGTCGGGCATTGCTTGATCTATCATATAGAAACCATTTTCCAATTCGTTTCCATCTTGCCTCTTTTCTGCGTCCTCCGTTGGATCGCAGATCGGCAGTTCAGCAAGATATAGGGGATATCCGTGCAGCGTGTTACCCATACAAACAGCCACACTCTCCCCCGTTTCCCTTTTACAAAGAACGCAAATGGTATCCAAGTCCTGCGTATAGTCTGAGAAGGATGGGTCACACAGCATGATGAGCGGCACATCTTCTCCATCTACGCAGATCGTCTGCTGCATCAAGTCGGTGATCGAAACCAAGATACAACGCTCGATATATTGGATCGGGATGGCATATCCATCCTGACCATAGCGCGATACGATACAAAGCTTAGAGCAGGTTGACACGATCACAATCTCCCTTCATCAATATTTCTCATACTGCTGCCTTGCGCTCACCATACCGTTTACATCAGTCATTCTATCCGCTATGTATTCGCCATGGCTTGTATTTTGCGGCAGAGCAGCAAAGCTCCCGTACCCCGAGGGGTCTTCCAGCTTGAATCCTGCCACCAGATCCTTCATCATCTGTGCCTGTCCGGAAAGTTCTTCACTGGCAGCAGCACTTTCTTCTGCCGTAGCCGAGTTGGTCTGAATCACGCTGGAAATCTGATCAAAGCTTGCTGTCACCTCAGCGACAGCGTTGTTCAATTTCTCTGTCTCAGCTGTCACGCCCTCCACCGCGGTATTTGTCTTATCCGCACGGGAAACAACTTTAATCAGGGATTCAGCCGTTTTCTTAGCCAGATCACTTCCCTTGTTTACTGCTGTCATGGAGGCTTCGATCAGAAGTGCAGATTCCTTAGACGCATCCGCAGAGTGGGCAGCAAGGCTGCGCACTTCATCTGCTACTACCGCAAAGCCCTTTCCTGCGCTGCCAGCTCGTGCGGCTTCCACTGCGGCATTCAGTGCCAGAATATTGGTCTGGAAAGCGATGTCCTCAATCGTCTTCATAATTTTTTCGATTCGGGTAGATTTTTCGTCGATTTCCTCCATTGCATTGAGCATATCCTGCATATGGTCGTTGCACTCCATAAGTGCCTGTGCAGCCTGCTCCATTTCGCCATGAGCTTCATCCGAATGCTCGGCAGCAGATTTGATAGCGACCGAGATATCCTGCACGGTTGCAGCCAGTTCCTCCATGGAGCTGGCCTGCTCAGTAGAGCCCTGCGCCAGAGCCTGTGCACCGTTAGAAACCTGCTCGCTTCCCGAAGAAACCTGCTCGGCAGACTGGTTGATCTGTACCAGCGTATCATTCATTTGGATACGGAGCGTTTTCAAAGAACGAAGCAGCGATTCATAGCTTCCCACATAAGCGTCTGCCGCCTGTGTCCGGATCGTAAAATTTCCTTTGGAAAAATTGTCCAGTACATGAACCAGATCCAGAATGATCTTTTTCTGAAAGGATACCAGGGTTCGGATATTATCTGCCAGCGCACCCAGCTCGTTCAACGAGGAATAGTTCATATCGATAGACTCCAGATCACCCTGCGCCAGTTTCTCGCTGGCTTTCATGACCTCATCCAAAGCCTGATTCAATTCCTTTGTGATCTGGTAACTGACGGTGATGGCGAAGGCACTTCCCGCCAAAAGCACGAGGATCAGCAGCCCTGAGGCGATTTTTTGGTTTCTGTATGCCTCATCAATCATTTTTTCGGCATGTTCTTCTGCATAACGCTGGATTTCGGTCATGTGATCCATCATTGGATTGATGACATTGGGGACATATTCGTCCGCGATCAAATGGTACACTCTCTTTTTGCCCTCACCGTCCAAATCCGTCCCAGAAAGGCTGAAAATTTCATCACGATAAGCTTTTCCTTTCGCGGCAATTTCATCCACGGCATCCAGCATGGCAGGATCTCCCTGAAAATGCTTACGGATCTCTGCCAATCTTTCTTCTCGGACTCGACTAAAATTGTCCGCAGCCTCCTGCAAGATCTCCTGTGTTTTCTGCGGACTTTCTTCCAGGACCGCCTTAAACAGGTTTGCTCGGCCAAACTGCATATCCTTTCGCGCATCTGCAGCAGCAACCGTGACTGCGTAATCTTCGTGGTAAAAATCAGTGAGTGCTTTTCCCACATGTCTCAGCTCGATCAATGCCATCAAACTTCCAATGGCAAAGAGAACCAGAATGGCAATGTAGGAAAACCGCAATCGATTTTTGATTTGCATTTTCTTAAACATTTCTTAGTCTCCTCCTGAATACTATATGCATCAAGTGCTATACTCGATTTTATTGTTATGATACCATACAAATCTTACCATCCACTTAAAGCAAATCTTAAAAATTCTTATTTTTGATTCTTATGCAAAAAATAAAGCGAGACTATCGAGCCCAGACGGGTGGTATTCTCACTTGACTGAATGATTCATTCCCCCTTGTTCTGCGGCAGAACTTGACAGCGTCGCGCAATGACTGCAAATCTTCCATTTTCCGTATGGTAAGCACAGGTGGAGAGGGTGAGAAGTTGATCCCCATACTGCACGGATACGCCGGTATCGTAAATGGCTTTTTCCCGATAGATGCGAATCGCCTTGTTAAACGCATCTGTATCGGCTGCTTCGATAAAATTATAATACTTGAAGCAGGTATCACTTTTATTATAAACATGGTCAAAAAAAGCAGCCAAAACCTCATACTCGCGGTGCTCGTATAAAGTGTCAAATTGGATAACCGGGTGTTCCCTCCAATAGGCCGCATCCTTGTAATTCAAGATCGAGCCAAACATAGTCTTATTTTTCATGTTGTGTCCATACAATATAAGATTATCGCTTTCAGCAGAGCAGCGATGATCCATAAAGATCGTGCCGGCTCTACTATATTCTCCTTCAAAATTCAGTTGCAGATATTTTTCCGGATCATTGGGCGTGTGCATCACAGGATAATTTACATTGGTATTGTCAATTTTGATCCATCCATAGAACTCGGGATTTTGCTGTGCCAGCTCTGCATACTGCGACAGTATAGCAGGAGCATACACGGCTGTCTGCGGATCCTGTGCTCGCAGAGGAATGCGGCTGCCTCTCTCTGCAGCGGCGGCCTCTGCTTTGGCTTCCATCGTTTCGAATTTTTCTTGCGCTATGTCCAGCCGGCTGGCTTCATAGAACGCTTGCAAGGCAAATACAGCAGAAACGATCAACAGAAGAATCGGCAATTCAATAGACCAGAGCCGCTTTTTAGGCTCCTTCTTCCGAGAAAACAGAAGCTTCATCCTTTCGCTCCCCCCTTCACACATGTTATAACGGATAAGACGGCGGCAGAAGCATCTCCGCCACCGTCTTTTACCTTGTCTGTAATATATCTTTCACCGCCCCAACTATATCCTTTTCTTTCCCAAACGCACGAGCAGCAGTACGATTGCACTGCACAGGAAAATAAGACTCAGGGAAGTCCACAGTGCTATGTGGCTGGTGTCTCCTGTTTTAGGGGTGTCGTCAGGCTGATCCGGTATGTCGGGTTGAACCGGTATATCAGGCTGATCCGGTATGTCGGGCCGGTTCGGTATATCAGGCTGATACGGTGTGTCGGGCTCAACCGGTATGTTAGGCTGAACTGGTATATCAGGCTGAGCCGGTGGGTCTGACCGTCTTGGTGGGTCTGACCGTCTTGGTGGGTCTGACCGTCTTGGTGGGTCTGACCGTCTTGGTGGGTCTGACCGTCTCGGTGGGTCTGACCGTCTCGGTGGGTCTGACTGATCCGGAGTGTCATGCTGGTCTGGTACACTGGGTTTAACCGGACCATCGGGCACATCTGGCACGCTGGGTTTAACCGGACCATCGGGTACATCTGGCACGCTGGGTT
>JAHHRO010000056.1 GCA_020025755.1 Butyricicoccus sp.
CACACCCTTACGGCGGCTGAAAGGTTCATCTGATGGAGAGGGAGTGTTGGATTCACAAGGATAAGAACCGCAAGGTTCTATTCCTTGTGTCTCCGTCGCGAGACCGCGACACGTTTCTCTGCTTTCCAAAGCAAACCTTTTTAGCAGAAAAGAAAATCCTACGGACGTTCCAAACACTGCGCAGTATGTGCGAACATAAATTTTAACCGCCGGCGCGACACGTTTCTCTGCTTTCCAAAGCAAATCTTTTTAGCAGAAAAGAAAATCCTACGGACGATTCTAAAAACATTCCTCTTTGCTTTGAAGCAAATCTTATTTAGCAGAAAAGAAAACCCTATGGACGTTCCAAAAACATTTCCCCTTTGCTTTCTAAAGCAAAATAAGAATATGAGGAATGAAAAACTGCCTTGACAATCTGGATAAAGCGTGATACCATCAAGGCACTGGGCATTGAGTAATCGAACAGACACAAAAATATCCCCCGATCTCGGTTTTCCGAAATCGGGGGATCGTTCCTATTTTGGGTCAAACGGTATAGACGAGCAGACTTTCGTATACCTCGTATACTTTCTTGAGAGTAGCCATTTCCGTACCAGCCAGACGCGCACAGGCACGGCCAGTTGCAACGGTGAACTTTGCCATCTCCAAAAAACTTAGTTTTTTATCCATTGCATTTGCGATCGCGCCAACCATCGCGTCACCTGTACCAACTGCACCCTCGTCATAGATTTTCGGATTGCAGTTGACATACAGCACTTCCGGTTCATGCTTGGATATGAACAGCGCACCCTCCTGCGACATGGAGACACAGACCGCCTGCGCGCCCTTTTCGATCAGCTTGCGTGCGCTATGTACCAGTACATCCGGATCGGTCGTCGGTTCGTCGCCAACAGCACGCGCAAGTTCAAGAATGTTTGGCTTTACAAAATCTGGTTCAAACTTGAGTGCTTCTTCCAAAAGTTCGTCCGCCTCGTCTACGATCAGGCGGCAGCCTGCCTTTTTGATGGTCTTGATGAGTTTTGTGAAATTGGACATGGGGAAGAAGGGCGGCACAGAACCGGAGATCACAAAAATATTGTTCTCATCCAGATACTGCTCAACGCGCTCCAGAAAACGCAGGAAATCACTGTCTGCGATCTTGAATCCCGGCTCGTTGATCTCGGTGTGATCGCCTTCCTGATCAATGATTTGCAGGTTGACGCGCGTATTTCCGGGTACATCTACGAAATCATGGTGGATATCCATAGAGGTCAGTGCATCTTTCATGGCACGACCGTTGTTGCCTGCGCTGAAGCCAAGTGCAACGCTCTTGCCGCCCAGTGCCTTGACTGCGCGAGAAACATTGATGCCCTTACCGCCCGGCTCGACTGAGGTGCTGGAGGCACGGTTGAGCTTGCGTACTTCCAAGGGCTGCTCGATGCGGAGTGTACGGTCCATTGCAGGGTTCAGTGTGATGGTAATGATCATGAGGATTCCTCCTGAAAGCCAATACAGTAATATATTATTATTGTACCGAATCCGCAGGGGAATGTAAACAGATTTTTGGCAGATTCACAAGAAAAGCCGCGGCACGATCAAAGATCGTGTTCCGCGGCGAGTTCTGCCAGTATTTTTTTGTCCTGCTTGTCTGCCGGTGTAAACTGTGCATACAGATCAGGACGGTCGTGCATGGTGCGTCGGATGGACATTTTCCGCCGCCACCGCGCAATATTGGCGTGATGACCGGAGAGCAGGACTTCGGGGACGGTCTGTCCGCGCCATAGGGCAGGGTGGGTATACTGCGGATATTCCAAAAGACCATTCCAATGGCTTTCCTCCTGAAATGCGGTCTCATCCGGCAGAACGCCGGGAACCATGCGGCAGACCGCGTCCGCCACTGCCATTGCAGGGATCTCGCCGCCGGTCAAAACGAAATCACCGATAGAGATCTCCTCATCGACACAGGTGTCAATAAAACGCTGGTCGATGCCTTCATAGTGACCGCAGACAATGATAAAATGTTCACGCGCCAAAAGTTCGCGCGCCTTTTCCTGATTGAACGGTGCGCCCTGTGCGCTCATCATAACGGTATGCACATGCTTGCCCTGTGTCAGTGCCTCATGGCACAGGTAAAGCGGTTCAGGGAGCATGACCATACCGCGTCCGCCGCCGTAGGGGGCGTCGTCCGCCTTGTGGTGTTTATCGAGCGCATAGTCACGAATGTTGGTGGCTGTGATCTCAATGTGCCCCTTTGCCTGTGCGCGGCCGATGATGCTCTGCTGCATCACGCCTGTGATGAGGTCGGGGAACAGGGTCATGATATCTATTTTCATTCGATCAATCCCTCGATGGAACAAATGGTCAGCCGTCCGGCATCCAGATCGACGGAAACCAAGAAAGGCTCACAGGCAGGAATGAGGGCATCGGCGGCATTTTCGCGCTTTACCACATACATATCATGCGCCGGATTGGTAGTCAGCACTTCTTTGAGCGTGCCGATCACGGTCTCGGTGCGTGTATCGTAGACCTCCAGACCGATCATATCCTGAATGAATACGAGATCTTCAGGCAGGTCGATGTCACTGCGGTCGAGATACAGGATCTTGTTGCGCATCGCCTCTGCCGCCTCGCAGGTATCCACACCTTGCAGGTGCATGATGACGCAGCCCTTGTGTACATAGGCTTTTTTTACGGTCACTGGTTCGTTGGGGGACAGATAGAGGGTATCGAAGTCGGTCAGTACCTCAGGGGTATCACACCAGGACTGCACCTTGATATCGCCGGTCACGCCATGGGTATTGACGATCTTTCCGGCTTCCAGAAATTGTTTTTTCATTGTAAACCTCCGAGATATGGAAAAGACCTGTCTTTCGACAGGTCCCTAGGGCTAGGCCTGCAGAACTGCTCAGTCGCAGATATCTACAGAAACCTTTTTGTTTTCACGATTGCCTGCCGCTTTCATGAGCGTGCGGATCTCCTTGGCAATACGACCATGACGGCCGATTACGCGTCCCATGTCCTCCGGTGCAACGTGAAGTGCATAGGTCACTTCATCGCCCTCGATGGATTCTGTGATGGAAATTGCGTCTGGTTCGGAAACCAGATTTGCCACGATATAGGTTAAAAGTTCTTTCATATCCATAACCTCATTATCCTTAGAGCACGCCTGCCTTCTTCAGAAGACCACGAACGGTATCGGTCGGCTGTGCACCATTCTTGATCCAAGCCTGTGCGCGCTCTGCATCGATCTGGATCGCAGCCTCAGAAGTCATCGGGTTGTAAGTACCGATCTCCTCGATGAAACGGCCGTCACGCGGATAGCGAGAGTCAGCAACAACTACACGGTAGAAAGGAGCCTTCTTAGCACCCATTCTGCGAAGTCTAATCTTTACCATCAATTTCACCTCCTTGAAATGTTTCAGAATTTATATTGTAAAGTTATTTACAACCAATCAAGCAATGAAAAATTTAGAAAGGGAAGGGGAAGCCGCCGCCAAAGCCGGGAAAGCCACCCTTACGCTTTTTCTTTGCGCGTTTTTGCAGCCCTGCCAGCTGCTTGGTCATTTTCTGCATGGACTCAAACTGCTTGAGCAGCTTGTTGATCTCCTCGATCTTCAGTCCGCAGCCTGCGGCGATACGCTTTTTGCGGCTGTAGTTGATGATCGACGGATTTTCACGCTCCTTGGGGGTCATGGAAAGGATGATCGCCTCTGTGTGCGCCATTGCTTTTCCATCGAGCTGTGCGCCGGACAATGCCTTGGCATCGATGCCGGGGATCATGCCCAGCATATCCTCCATAGAGCCCATGTTCTTGACCTGCTGGAGCTGTTCATAGAAATCGGTCAGTGTCAGCTTACCGGCAGACATTTTCTTTGCGACCTCGACTGCCTGTTTCTGGTCAAAGTTCTGCTGTGCCTTTTCGATCAGCGTCAGCACATCGCCCATGCCAAGGATACGGGAAGCCATACGATCGGGGTGGAATGCTTCGATATTATCCAGCTTTTCGCCGGTGCCGATGTATTTGATCGGCTTACCGGTAACGGATTTTACGGATAGGGCAGCACCGCCGCGCGCGTCGCCGTCCATCTTACTCATCAGTACGCCGTCGATGCCGAGCACGTCGTCAAAGGTCTGTGCAACGTTGACTGCGTCCTGACCGGTCATGGCGTCTACAACCAGCATGATCTCATGCGGCTTGACAGCGGCCTTGATGTTTTTAAGCTCGTCCATCAGTGCCTCATCGATATGCAGACGACCTGCCGTATCGAGGAAAACCATATCATAGCCGTTTTTCTTTGCGTGCGAGATACCAGCCTTTGCGATCTCGACCGGATCGCCCTGCCCTTGGTCGAACACCGGAATATCCAGCTGCTTGCCCACGACCTTGAGCTGTTCGATCGCCGCCGGACGATAAACGTCACAGGCAACGAGCAGGGGACGCCGCTGCTGCTGTTTCTTGAACATACCAGCGAGCTTTGCACAGTTGGTCGTTTTACCTGCACCCTGCAAACCAACCATCATAATGGTGGTCGGGGGATTGGGAGCGATCGTAATGCGTGCGCCCTGACCGCCCAGAAGACGGATCAGTTCTTCGTTTACGATCTTGATGACCTGCTGTGCAGGGGACAGGCTTTCCAAAATCTCGGCATCGGTTGCCTGTTCGGTGACCGCCTTGACAAAATCCTTGGTCACCTTGAAGTTTACATCGGCCTCGAGCAGGGCAAGGCGGATCTCGCGCATTGCCTCCTTGACATCGGCTTCGGTCAGACGCGTCTGTCCGCGCAGCTTCTTAAAGGCGGATGAAATTTTCTCGGTTAAGCCTTCAAATGCCATAAAAACCTCCGTCTTGTGCTCAGGTGGATATCAACCGGTGATCGCACGGATGTGTTCATTCATCTGCGCAATGATCTTGGAAATCTCAGCGTTCTGCATATAGTTTGCATTGATACGGGAAAGCAGTTTGACCTCTCCTGCAAGTGCTTCTATATGCTGATCGAGTTTGCCGTAGCGAGAAACCAGATGCAGCTTATCTTCGAGCTCGGTGAGGATATGCTCGGCGCGAACGACTGCGTCGCGGACACCCTGACGGGTGATGCCGGCATGCTCTGCGATCTCGGAGAGGGAAAGATCTTCGTTATAATAAAGATCAAAAAGCTCACGCTGCTTCTCGGTGAGTAATTCGCCATAGAAATCGAACAGGAGACATAACTGAAACGGATCTGCTCTCATGGTCTGCCTCCTTCCTGTGTAAAGTTTGGAACTTTACAACTGCGACGATAATTATATTACACGAACCCTGCGTTCCTGTCAAGGGGGAAGTGAAGAATTTTATAAAAAACTTTTTTGCAGACATGTTCAAAGAAGGCTGCATTATTTAAATAGGGATCTGCGTAGTGACTTTAGCTCTTCATAGTGGTATAATGCATCTGTGGAGCGGACGCAGGGAAAAACGCGTTTTGCAGTGCGTCCTTGCGCCATGCCGCCCTTGGAGAGGGGCGTGAAACACTACTACTCTAGGATATAAGGATTTTTTTATGCAAAAGTTTACACAACGCATGCTTTGCGATGGCGTACAGCTGACCTGCATCACGACCGACCAATTCAAGACATCGGCATTCAGTGCGGCGTTTGTGCTTCCGCTTGCAGAGGAAAATGCGGCGGCAGCGATCCTGCCATATCTTTTATATCAGGGCACAGAACAGCACCCGAGTCTGTCTGCGCTTGGGGAAGCACTCGACCATCTGTACGGCGCACGGATCGAGCCCTATGTCCGCAAGGCAGGCGAAAGCCTTGTGATCGGTTTTATCGGGGACAGCATCGACGGCTCTTGCGTGCCGGACGGCGCACACCTGACAACGGAAATGGCGGCTTTGCTTGGGCAGCTGCTTTGCTGTCCCAAGCTGGAAAACGGAAGATTTCCGGAGGCAGAGGTCAGGGGTGAGCGCGACAACCTCAAGGATCGTATCGCGGCACTCAAAAACAATCCGCGCGGTTATGCCGTGCGGCGTGCGCAGGAGATCATGTGCGCCAATGAGCCGTTCGGCGCGTGCGAATATGGCACGGAGGCAGGCGCGGCGGCACTGACCTCTGATTCGGTCTGGAAGATGTACGGGCAGGTTTTGCAGACGGCACGCATAGAGCTGTTTTACTGCGGTACAGCACAGGCAGAACTCGTGGCAGATGCCTACCGTCAGGGACTCAGACTGCCAACGGGCGGCACGCGGTATTGTCCGCAAATGGATGTGTGCCGCGTAGACCATGCACCGCGCACGGTCATCGAGGAAATGCCCGTAGGGCAAGGCAAGCTGACTTTGGGACTGCGTACCGGTCTTACAGGTGCGGATGCAGCATATCCGGCACTGATGCTGTTCACCGGCGTGTTCGGCGGCTATACCGGCTCACGCCTGTTCTGTCATGTGCGTGAAAAACTGTCCCTTTGCTACTATGCGAGTGCCGCGCTCGATAAACTCAAGGGCATTATGATGGTTGCAAGCGGCATCGAGAACGAAAAATACGAAGAAGCACGGGCGGAGATCGAGCGGCAGCTGGAGGATCTGTGCAATGGCGGCTTGACGCAGGAGGAGCTGGACAACGCACGGCGCACGATCATCAACAATGTGCGTTCCATGCAGGACAGCCCGCTCGCGCTCGAGCAATATTGGCAGAGACAGTCCATTGCCGGACTGACCCAGTCGCCGGACGAACTCATTGAACAGCTGGAGCGCGTCCAGCGCGGACAGGTCATGGCGGCAGGGCGGCATGTCGCGCTCGACCTTGTATACTTTATGAAGGGGGTGGGTGCGTGAAGCAGCAGTTTGAACGCTTTGGCATGGAAATGGAGTCGGCGGTACTGGAAAACGGACTCAAGGTGTATTATATCCCGAAAACGGGATTCTCCAAGACCTTTGCCATGCTGGCAACGGATTTCGGCGCGATCGACCGCGCATTTACCATGGACGGGGTGCGCTATGATACGCCGGCCGGTGTGGCGCATTTTCTGGAGCATAAAATGTTTGAGGACGCGGATGGGAACGCCCTGCAAAAATTCGGCAGAACAGGCGCGTCCCCCAATGCATTCACCAGCTATTCTATGACGGCATACCATTTTTCCTGCACCGATCGCTTTGAGGAAAATCTGGAGATCCTGCTCAAGTTCGTGTTCACACCTTATTTCACGGAAGAAAACGTGGAGAAGGAAAAGGGCATCATTGCGCAGGAAATCAATATGATGGAGGATACTCCAAGCTGGAAGGCGTATGTTGGCGTGTATCAGGGTATGTATGGCGTGCATCCTGTACATACTTCCATTGCAGGCAGTGTGGACAGCATCATGGAGATCACGCCGGAGATCCTGACAAACTGCCATAAGGCGTTTTACAGTCCGGCGAATATGAGTCTTGTTGTCTGCGGTACAGCGGATTTTGCACAGATCGTCCAAATGGCAAAGGAGCTTTCGCCCAAAAAGGCGGCAAAGATCGCAGCGCGGCATTACGGCACAGAGCAGGAGACTGTCGCGGCGGCAGAGGTCGTGCACCGTATGGCAGTTTCTCGCCCGAACTTTATGCTTGGTATCAAGGATATACCGCTTGCCGAGGGGGAGAGCCAACTGCGGCGGCAGCTCATAGGTGATCTTGCGGCGCGTATCCTATGCGGCACAACAACACCTCTGTTCGTATCCTTATATAAGGAGCGTCTGCTGACACGCAATTTTGACAGCAGCTACTCTATCATGCCTCAAGTTGCGGCGGTGCTCTTTGACGGAGACAGCCCAGACCCCTATGCCGTCCGTGATCGTCTCGCGGCAGAGATCCGCCGATATGTCGCAGAGGGCATCGACACCGAACTCTTTGCGCGCATGAAAAAGGCGTGCTATGGACTCAGCGTGCGTATGCTCGATCAGCCGGAATCGCTGTGCCAGAGTCAGGTGGAAAGCAGCTTTGCAGGGGAGTGCTGTCTGGATTTTGCCGCGCTCTATGATACGATTTCCGTACAGGATATACAGGAAATGTTTGCGCGCTGGGCACAGCCGGATCGCATGACCCTTTCGGTGGTACTGCCGCCGGAGACTAGGTAAAGGAAGGCAGCAGCTATGGAAAATGTAATTGCGTTCCCTGCATTGGGAATTTCCGTGACGGTCGATCGCGTTGCGTTCAACCTCTTTGGGAAAGATATCTATTGGTATGGGATCATCATTGCGCTGGGGTTTGCGCTCGCGCTCTTTTATTGCAGCAGGCGTATCCGTGACTTTGGATTTACGAACGACCTGTTATATGATGCCGTTCTGCTTGCCCTGCCGTCTGCCATCATCTGCGCGCGTATCTACTATGTTGTATGGGAGTGGGACTACTACAGCCAGCACCCTGAAGATATCATCGCGATCTGGAACGGCGGCATTGCCATCTATGGCGGCGTGATCGGTGCGCTGCTTGCCGTTGGTCTCTATGGCAGACGTAAGAAAATCAGTATTCCGGGCACATTCGATGTGGCGGCACTTGGTCTCATGATTGGGCAGTGCATCGGTCGCTGGGGAAACTTCATCAACGGTGAGGCACATGGTACGGTCACACAGACCTTTTTGGGGATGACCGTCAACGGGGAAGGTCCATTTCATCCAACATTCTTATATGAATCCCTTTGGAATCTGGTAGGGTTCTTCCTCTTGCATATCATTTCAAAGAAATGGTATCGTTTCCGTGGGCAGATCTTCCTGCTGTACCTCCTCTGGTACGGAGCAGGTCGTGCATGGATCGAGGGACTGCGCACAGACAGCCTGTATATCGGCTCGACAGGAATCCGCGTATCCCAGATGGTTGCGATCATTTCCAGCATCGTGGGCATTGTGCTGCTCGTGCTGTGTCTCAGACGCAAGGTCGAGACCCTGACCCAACTGGTCGATCAACATGCAGATGCGCGTGCCATGCGCACGGAAACACCCGAAACACAAGCAAAGGAGACAAATACATGAGTGCAATTTTGATGGACGGAAAAGCTCTCTCGGCAAAGGTCAGAGGGCAGATTTTAGAGGAAACACACCAGTTAGAGGCACAGGGGGTGCGCCCTGGGCTTGCAGTCATTCTGGTAGGCGAAGATCCGGCAAGTCAGGTCTATGTACGCAATAAGGAAAAGGCGTGCGCGGAATGCGGATTTTACAGCGAAAAGTATGTTTTGCCTGCGGAGAGTACGCAGGAGGAGGTGCTTGGACTTATCGAGGAACTCAACCAGAATCCGCGCATCCACGGTATTTTGTGTCAGCTTCCGCTGCCCAAACACATCAGTGAGGAGGCAGTCATTGCAGCGATCCGGCTGGAAAAGGATGTGGACGCGTTCCATTCTTCCAACGTGGGCAAGATCATGATTGGAGATTTCGATTTCCTGCCCTGTACGCCTGCCGGTGTCATGGAGCTGCTGGATGAATACCGGATCGACCCGAATGGCAAGCGTTGCGTTGTGATCGGACGCTCCAATATCGTGGGCAAGCCGATGAGTATGCTGCTGCTGCACCGTCACGGGACTGTTACCATCTGCCACAGCCGGACGGAAAATCTGGCAGAGATCTGCCGCGAGGCGGATATTCTGGTTGCGGCGGTTGGACGGGCACACTTTGTTACACCGGATATGGTGAAGAAGGGTGCTGTGGTCATTGATGTTGGGATGAACCGCGAGAATGGGAAGTTGTGCGGAGATGTTGCGCCGGAGGTAGCTGAGGTTGCCGGATATCTGACACCTGTGCCGGGTGGAGTTGGGCCGATGACGATTACCATGCTGATGAAGAATACGCTGAAAGCGGCACACTTACAGATGAAATAAGGAGAAGCAGCGGCTCAATAGGGGTCGCTGTTTTTGTTTGCTTTTAGAAAGCAAAGGGGAAATGTTTTTGGAACGTCCGTTAGGTTTTCTTTTCTGCTAAAAGAGATTTGCTTGGAAGCAAAGAAACGTGGTTTGGGTGATCCGTCGGATTTCCATTTCCGCTAAAAGAATTTGCTTGGAAGCAAAGAGTAACGTGTCGCGCCGGCGACGGCGGCATAAGGGCTGGACACCTTACGGTTTCCTTGCCCTTATGAATCCCGCCCTTCCCTTCCATCAGATGAACAATGGCAATGCCCCAGAAAGTGTGAAAGTATGAACT
>JAHHRO010000057.1 GCA_020025755.1 Butyricicoccus sp.
AAGTCGCTTTGCTCCAATAAAAAACAGCGAAAAGCCTTTTTCTACAAGCTGAAAGGAGGGCATTGCCCTCCTTTTGTGCTGCATATCAAGTTTACTGTTTTTCCAGAAACGATACCGGAACATTTTTTGTGAGCCAAATACCGTTTTCTGAGCGGAAGAAGGCGTAGCCTGAGCGAGACATTGCGCCGCTGCGGATGCGGTATAGTGCAAGGCTGCCATGACGGATACCCACCATACAGGCTGTCTCTGGGTCCGCCGAGAGATGGACATACAGACGGCTTTTCGGGATGAGCCCCTGCTGGTCGATCGAAGCGACATATTTCTGCCCTGTGCCGTGCCACAGGTATTCTGGCGGGGTCGCGATCTCAAGCTGTACATCGACAGGGATCGAATGCCCTTGGCTGGCACGGATCTGTGTACGGTCGGCGTTGAATACATAACGCTGCTTGTTATCTGTGCGCACGATCTCTTCGAGCATATTGAAGTTAAAGGGGAGAAAATGGCTCATACCGGAAACGAGGGATTGGACATCGGCCCAGCCGTGTTCATCCAGCCTGATTCCGATGACCTCGGGTTTATGACGCAGGATGAGGGAGAGAAATTTGCTTTCTTTCTCAAAGGACATGAGGGGGACTCCTTTCAGATCTGTTTGGACGCAGCATTGTTCAATAATTCTGTGAGAAAGCTGCGCGCATCCAGTAATGTATTTAGGTGATAGTTTAATACGGTATTGTTTTCATCGAGTGGGGGACGGGGAGCTTCCGCTGCGGAAAGCGTGATCCCAAGTGCCGAAAGACGCTCGCAGCTTTTCTGGCAGGGAGTGCCAAGGGTATCCATGCCGCAGAGTGCCGAAAGTGCCAGATACATTTTCTCTGCCAACTGATAGCACCCTTCAAGATACGCCGCTTCTTCTTTCCGCTGCTTCCCGTGGGGGAAGGGCTGTTCGCTGAACAGGCGGATCTCATCATGCAGATGACGTATTTTTGTTTCAAAAGGACTAAGAACAGGATAATGCCCATGCATCAGGAGTTCGGATAGTGCAGAGGGATAACTTTCCAGATATTCATGAAACAGGCGCAGGATCAAACTGTGGTTGTTATAGGGCTTGATAACGAAATTGACGGAAAAACCCACAGCCAGCCCAATTGAGGTGTCTAAAAATCGGTTCATTGCATATGCGACTGGTGTGCCGTGGGTGGGGTCGTAAAGACAGACAGAGACGAATACAATGCAGGTCAGTGGGACTGCAAAGCCGATCCGCAGGGGGTGGCAGATCGGGATGAGTAAAATGAGTCCAAGTCCGATGGCCACATAGCGGTCATTGGGAAATAAAAGTGTGAATAAACAGCCAGCCAGTGCGCCGCAGGTGATTCCTGCAAGCTGCGTGGTGGCAGCTGTGATCGCGTCCGATAGGGTACGGCTCATGACAACGATCGCGCCGATCGCTGCAAAGATTGGGATGGCAGAAGGGCGCAGGGTATCAAGCAGCAGGGCGATGATGACAGCGAGCCCTGTTTTGATGGTGCGCAGCCCAATGCGGTATGGTGGATGGGAGCGATGGGACATGAAGACCTCCTTTGGATTTTGCGCGTAAGGGAGTCAGGATCGATCCCTTGAAATAAGTTTATGATACTACAGAACGATAAGATAGGCAATGCTGAAATGTAAATTTATCAGATAGAACTGCATCCCTGCAAATTCACATCCCGTTCATTGACTTTGGATGTTCGATGTGATAAAGTCTATATATATGAATTTTGAGGATGAAATACAATCATCAGATCAAATAAAACCGCTGACGAGGTGACAAACATGAAAAAGGAACTGGGCTATGGCGTAGCACTTGCTGGTGCGCTTGCTGGAGCAGGTGCGCTTGCGGTTGCACTCGCGCGCAAGAAAAAGCGTGAAGAAATCTATCATGAAGCTGAACTGAAGGCAATGAACGAGCTGGATGAGATGATGAATGAGGGCAGCGAGGATATTCTGGACTGTGATACCTGCTGCTGTGCAGAGGAATGTGCGGAAGCATGTGCCGACACGGAGCCACAGGAAGAAGTGGATGCCAAAGAGGCGCAGGAGACCTCTGAGCCACCGGCAGAATCCTGATCGTATTTGCTGTGTAAGCAGGCGAAGCCTTTGGGTTCGCCTGCTTTTTGCGTTTCAGCTGTTTGAAGAAGATAATGATCGAAGAGAAGGAGAACCCCTATGATCCCATACGAAGGACGTGTATTTCGACCACCGTCTGAGGCGTACAGCCTCATTATACAGGTAACGATCGGGTGCAGCCATAACAAATGTACATTTTGTGATATGTACAAGGAGAAATCATTCCGTATCCGTAAAATCGAGGAGATCAAGCACGATTTTGAAATCGCACGCCGCGCATATCGCCGTGTAGAGCGCGTTTTTCTGGCAGATGGGGATGCACTCATGTGCCACACCAAGCACATGACAGAGATCTTGCGTTATATCCGTGAGACCTTTCCGGAATGTGAGCGCGTGACCTGCTATGGTTCACCGGCCTCCATTTTGGTGAAGAAACAGGAAGACCTTGATCTGCTGCACAGCCTGGGACTGGATATGATCTATATGGGGCTGGAGTCCGGTTCGGACGAGGTGCTGCGGCGTGTCAATAAGGGAGAAACTGCTGATGAGATTGTTCGTGCCGGACTGATGGTCAAGCAGGCAGGCATGAAGCTGTCCGTGACCTGTATTGCAGGGCTGGGGTCTCTCGAACTGTCAGAGGAGCATGCCATTGCGACAGCCAGAGCCCTTTCTCGGATGAAGCCGGAATATATTGGGCTGCTGACACTGCTGTTCGATCTTCCAACCCCTCTTATGAAGGACTGGAAGGAAGGACGATTCTATTTGATGGATCCGGTGGAGATCGCACAGGAAACACTGGTGCTGCTTGAGCATATCGACTGTGAAGGCAGCGTGTTCCGCGCAAACCATGCCTCGAATTATGTGAATCTGGCAGGCACGCTCAATCAGGATCGAGAGACCATGTGTCAAAAGCTCCGTGCTGCGTTGGAAGGACGCGTACAGTTTAAAGATGAGGCATTTCGTGCGCGATGATCGGTGGCGGTTGAGCGAAACAGACAGGAAAAGTTTGCGATGTATGCAAAAAACTGGGAATTTTTTTATCGGATCTATATGACAAAGTCTATAAAAAGTGATATACTGAAAACAGTTGGGCATGATATGTAAGAAGTTCCAGAAGATACCGGCAGGGAAAACAGAGGAATTTGATTGCAGCTCGTACCCCTCTTGTGCTATAATAAAAATGTTCGGATCGCAAGATCCCCTCGCATGGATATTGAAAAGTTGGATCATGGCATGGATCATGTCAGTTTATTTTGATTCGTTTGGAGGAGCAGCATGGATTCCATTTCGCATACTCGCGTTGCCAACCTGTTGTTGGCTCATATTGAGGCTGAAACCGGCGTTACCTTTGATACGAACGCCTTTCGCTATGGCAACCTGAAGCCCGATCTAACGGGTACATACCTCACAAAGCGTCATTACCCATCGATCATGTTTGAAGCTGTTAAGGATAAGATTCGCGCATTCTGCCGGAATTATACCATACAGGATGTCAACGGACGAGATCTTTCGGTCGATCTGGGTGAGATCTGCCACTATTTGACGGATTTTTTCTGCTATCCGCACAATGACGATATTTATCCGCATAACCTGCTTGCACACTATATTTACGAGAAGCGTGTTGCACTGTGCCTCAAACGCAGCCTGACCGAGGCACATTTTGAAGGCTGGACAGAAGATGTGGTCGCGCCCTTTACGGTGGAAGCCCTGATTTCCCGTATTGAGAAGCTGCATGCCAAGTATCATGCCCTGCCGCGGCATGGTATTGTCAGCGATATGGAATATATCTGTCAGGTGACGACGCTTTGCGTACAGGGCGTCATCAATATTACCTATGCAGCAGGCGAGGAAACCTCCATCGAAACTGCATAATGTTGCTGAAAGAAACAAAGCGCATCCGAATTTGGGTGCGCTTTTTCTTTATAGATCGGGGGTGTTCAATAGTTTATATACAAGTTCCTGCGGCAGATCCGGAAAAAGGATCAGCGGCTTGGGTTCTGTCACGCGCTGGTGCAGATGGGGGTACTCCATCCATACCAGATCATGCCAGGAACCTGCCTTCCAGCCCGTGCGTGGGAACAGACCCACACGCTGGAACCCCATTTTTTCGTGAAAGGCAACGCTGCTGCCGCCTGAAGTGGTGGCACAGGCATAGACATTCACAACGTTTTGAGCATACAGGAGTGCAAGGATCGTGCGATACAGGCGAGTTCCCAGATAATGCCGCTGACAGTCCAGAGAGAGGTAGATGGATAACTCTACATCCCAATGAAATCCCATGCGTGGATGGAAGGGGGCTGCGTAGGTATAGCCGATGGGTTTGCCGTCCAGTTCCGCCACGAGATAGGGGTAGGCTTTTGTGATGGAGCGGATCCGCTCGGCAAATTCTGGAACAGAGGGGACATCATATTCAAGAGAGATCGCGGTTTGGCTGACATAGGGTGCATAGATCGCGAGCAATGCCGCAGCATCCTCTGGAACAGCCAGACGGATTGTGATTTGGGGTAACATGGGAGCAAACCTCCATTAAGATTTAGAATGACGATCTTGTTCGGCTTCCTGCCGCTGCATTGCCGCGCGACGCTTGAGAGCCTTGCGCCTTGCGTATTGCTGTTTCCTCAGTTTCCTGTGTGCACGGAGTGTGCACTGCGTATCATGATGTACCGAGGCGGAAGAAAACAGGCTGGAGAACAGGCAGAGGGATAGAAACGGGAACAGCAGCCAATAGATTCGATCGGGCTGCATGATCTTTTGGGCGTGTGCGACATCGAGATCACAGGGCAGCGCATAGGGCATCGAAAAAAGATTTTGTACGGTGCCGTCCTCATAGCTCAGCTGTAAGGCACGCCGCTGTGCCTTGTCTGTCGACGAGGAGAATGACAAGGCTTTTTTATCGAACTGGGATGGGATCACAACCGTAACAGGCGGCAGATCAGTCGGCGTTTCCTGTAGGGAGTAGACCTCAGACGCCATGCGTGAGATATCTGCACCATTTAGGGGGATCGCATGAAAGCTGCCAAAGCCATAGGTGAACAGGGCGCGGATATCGTGCCATGCGGCATGCTTACCGCTGGATGCACCAAGGGTAACGGCAATGAGTGTCATTCCATCTTTATGCGCGACCATGACCTGTGTATGGTGCGCCTGACTCGTATAGCCGTTCTTGCCGGCGACCGCATAAGGATTGTAGAACGCGGAATCCTTGCGCAGCATACGCTGCTTGGTATAGAATGTGCGCGGCTCGGCATGCTTGTTTGTAGGGGGGATCGTGTAGGACTGTGCACCTGCGATCTGGATAAAACGCGGATGGTGCAGCAGGGCTTCTGTGATTTTCGTCAGATCCCGTGCGGTCATGAGATGGGTGCTGCCATCAAGTCCGTGCGCATTTTCAAAGTGTGTACCAGTGCAGCCAAGTTCTGCGGCGCGGTCGTTCATCATCTGCACAAAGGCTGCCTGCGATCCGGCAACAGCTTCCGCAAGCACATTGGATGCATCGTTGGCAGATTGCATGAGCGAGGCATAGAGCATGTTTTCAAGCGTCACGACTTCTCCGGGAACGAGTGCGATATGGGTGGAATCCCGTTCGATCTGCACAGCAGTATTGGATACGGTGGTGGTCTGAGAAAGATCTTGTATCTGTTCAAGGACGAGCAGTGCGGTCATCAGCTTGGTGACGGATGCAGGACGGGCAGGCGTGTCTGCGTTTTTCTCGTATAGGCTCTGACCGGATTCGACACAGTATAAGATTGCCTGTGTACCAAAGATCTGTTCTCGCAGAACAGGAACGGCAGCTGCATGGCTGGTAAATAGCATCAGTAGGATGCATACACAGCACAGGCGGCGAATGGACATGACAGCACTCCCTTCATAGGCGTTAGTTCCATAATACACCATTTGCCCTATGCGTTCAAGTATCGAGCGTGGAGAAGCACGCAAATCAATTTTTACGAATTTGATGTATCCCCCTATTTGCTGAAGGATTCACTCCCAAAAGCAAGGATGTGTTGGGCAGCATCCGCATCGCGCACGCGATGGCTCGGCTGAAAAGATGTATCGGATTGATTTCCGAATGGGGAGGTCGCAATATGGTTGTAACAAATGAAAAAATTTGCTATAATAACAAGAACAAAACATCCACGGATAGAAAGAGAGGAACACGGATGCAAGGACTGCGGTGGTGTATCATCTATCTGGTGATGGTCAATGGATTCGGTGCATGTGCAGTATTTTTGGACAAATGGCTGGCGAAGCATGGTAAACGGCGGATTCGGGAACGAACGCTGTTTTTATATTGTTGGCTGGGCGGCTGTCCGCTGGTGTATGGCGCAATGAAGGCCTGCCGGCATAAAACGCTGCACCGTTCTTTTATGTGGGGGATCCCTGCGATTTTATTATTACAAATTGTAATCATATCAGGTGCAATATACATAATGTATAGAAATGGGGTATGGTTTATATGACACGATTTTTGATCGCGCACTTTGTTGGTGCAGCATATGAACAGGTACAGGATGCAAAGATCCGCGAGCGTTATGGGGTACTGTCAGGAGCTGTTGGGATCGTATGCAACCTGCTGCTGTTTGCGGCAAAGATCATGATCGGACTCATGACAGGCGCGATCTCGGTGGCTGCGGACGCCTTCAACAATCTGTCAGACGGCTTGTCCTCCGTTATTTCCATTGTGGGCTTCAAGCTGTCTGGACGGGCACCGGATGCTGAGCACCCATTTGGATATGGGCGCACGGAATATATTGCAGGTTTGGTCGTTTCCCTCCTTATTTGTCTGGTCGGGATACGCTTCCTCGAAAGTTCCATACAGCGTATCCTGCATCCAACAGCGGTTTCCTTTAATTGGATCCCGGCAGCGGTATTGCTGCTTACTATGGCGGTGAAGCTGTGGCTGGGGGCGTTCAACCGCTGTATTGGCAGGCGGATCGAGTCGCCGACTCTGCTTGCGGCAATGCAGGACAGCTTGAATGACGTTGTGACGACTGGTGTGGTACTCATTGGTATGATCGCAGGACGGTTTACCACGCTGCCTGTGGATGGCATCATCGGGGTATTGGTGGCACTTTTTATCATTTGGTCAGGTGTCAGGATCGCACGGGATACACTCGATCCGCTGATTGGACAGGCGGGAGATCCACAGATCGCCCATGCCATCGCGCACACGGTTTTACAGACAAATGGGGTGCTTGGTATTCATGACCTCATTATTCATAATTATGGCGTGGGCAAATCGCTGGCTTCCCTGCATGCGGAGGTGCCGGATACCGCAGATCTCGTTGCAGTGCATGAGCTGATCGATGAGGTCGAGCGTAAGGTATGGGAAGATACAGGGGTATATACTGTGATCCACATGGATCCTGTACGCGTGGGAGATCCGCGTATTGATGCCATACGCGATATGACAATGGAAGTCTTGAACAAGATCGATCCGGCACTCACCATGCATGATTTCCGCGTCGTTGAGGGAGAACGAAAAATCAGTTTGATTTTTGATGTGGTTGTTCCGTTTGGATATACAGAGGCACAAAAGGAGGAGATCCGTGCCCATATCATGACGGGATTACGGGCACAGGATAAACGATATCAGCCAATCGTAACATTGGAACACACGATGACGATGTAGGTAAGTACGCAAGGAGGAAACGAAATGCTGTTCATTAAGAATGCACAGGTAATGGATCCGTATACAGGGCTGGACGCAAAAAGGGAAATTTTGGTGGATGATCGGGGGATTATCACGGCGGTCGACACCAAGGTGGATGTACCGGAAGGCTGCGCGGTCTATGATGCGGCAGGGAATACGGTGTGTCCGGGCTTCATTGATACCCATGTACACTTCCGTGATCCGGGACAGACGGCTAAGGAGGATGTGGCATCCGGTATGCGTGCAGCGGCAGCCGGTGGGTTTACAACCGTTGTCTGTATGGCAAATACCAGCCCGACCTGTGACAATGTGGATACGCTGCGTTATGTGCACGAGCAGGCGCGCAAGGCAGGAGGCTTTGTGAACGTAAAGCAGGCATGCGCGATCACGAAGGGACTGCGCGGCGCAGAGTTGACCGACTTTGCAGCCCTCTTGGCAGAGGGGGCACCGGGTTTTACGGATGACGGACTTAATCTGACCGATATGAATTTATGTCTGACTGCCATGGAGCAGGCAGCTGCTCACGATACGGTGTTATCATTCCATGAGGAAGATCGCTCTTTAGTCCTGTCTGCCGGTGTCAATTTTGGTTCCAAGGCGGCAGAGATGTTTGGTGTACAGGGGGCAAAGCCATCGGCGGAGGAAGCTATGGTCGCAAGAGATATCGCGCTGGCACTGCGTACCGGTGCGCGTGTGGTATTTCAGCATATTTCGAGCGGGTTGTCCGTGGATCTCATCCGCGCAGGCAAGGCACTGGGCGCAAAGATCTACTGTGAGGTTACACCACACCATATTTCCCTGACGGAGGATGCTGTCTGTGCGTATGGCACCTATGCACGCATGAATCCACCCCTGCGCAAGGAAGAAGACCGACAGGGACTCATTCGCGGCTTGCAGGATGGCACGGTCGATATGATCGCAACCGATCATGCGCCCCATACAGCAGAAGAAAAAGCACGTCCTTTTGCACAGGCACCATCGGGCATTACGGGACTGGAAACCGCATTCTCGGTATGCAATACCTATCTGGTGCAGACTGGGGCATTGACGCGTATGCAGCTGCTGGAAAAGATGTCACGCAATCCGGCAGAGGTTTACCGCTTTGCAGGAAAGTCTATTGCAGTAGGGCATCGTGCAGAGTTGGCGGTGTTGGACTGGAATTGTGAGAAAGTATACAAAGAGTATTATTCAAAGGGAATCAACACACCGTATACTGGTGCCCCACTCATCGGTTCGGCAATTTGTACGATTATGGGAGACCGAGTTGTGCATATCCAATAAAAATATGCATAAATTTTACAAATGTGAATTGATTTGCTGCACAAAATACGATATTATGGTAATAAGAAAAACTGTGAAAAGAGGAGTGCGATATGACAGAACAGCAGAGAAAGAAGCGCCCCAGAAAATCTAAGAAACAGATCCAGCGCGAGCGTCAATTGATCGTTGTTGGTGTGATCGCTGCGATTTTCTTATCTATTTTCGGTATGGGTGCCCTGTGGGGACGCAGCCTTGGCGGCGTGAAAGCAGACGATATTGCAAAAACACTACAAGGCATGGGACAGGCAGTACAGGTCACCTATGATTACAACAATGTGCTGCGCATGGAAGATCAGGACAAGTTCTATGGCTGGAGTGAAGCAGAGAAGCAAAAGAATTTTACCGTCATGTATCAGGGCAGTATGCAAATCGGATCGGATACTTCAGGGCTGACCAAGGACAATATCTCGATCGAAAAAAAGACCGTGACCATTAAGGTTCCGGCAGTCAAGATCCTAATGAATGAGATCCATCAGTCTTCTGTTTCCGTTTATGACAGAGAAGATAAGAAGTTCCGCGAGATCCGTCTGGAGGATTTCAACGGATTTTGCAATGACCAGAAGCCGGTGGATGAGCAGAATGCATTTGACAGCGGAAAGGTGAGTGATGCACAGGATCGCCTGATCAACGTGATCACGCTCACTGTCAAGGCAATGGGAAAGTTTGAAACTGTAAAAGTAGAGTTCCAAAATGCTTGATACACAGCCAGTTTCTACGGAGACCGGTTCTGATCCCTCCGGCTTCGCGCCCTATGGCATGGGTCGGGGCAAAACCCAAGGCGTATGTCCTTGGGTTTTGTAAGTCGGTTTGCTCCAAGCTAAAAATGGAGAAAAGATTTTTTTGATCGGCTGAAGCGTGCGTCTGAGGGCGCACGCTTGAGGCTGTCGAAAAACTTCGACAGCCTTTCCATGGGGATCCAATCCCCCTGGATACAGAGCCGGTTCCAGTAGAAACCGGCTCTGATA
>JAHHRO010000058.1 GCA_020025755.1 Butyricicoccus sp.
AATAAAAATATAAGTAAAGAATGCAATCAATGTGCGAAATGACCGTTTCCTTTGGCTTGGGCGGTCATTTTGCATGTCCGATAAAACTAGAGAAAACACCCTGATCGCTTGACAGGAGCTTCCTATCAGGTTATACTAAGACATATAGGTGGTTTCCTATTATTTTTTTCTATCGCCGTTCACGAAATATAAATTTATTATGTATATGAACATTTGATTTTTCTTTATCCCGAACGGAGGGCATCATGGATATCAAAGAATTAGACCTGCTGGCTTGCCTGCATCAGGAAAAAACACCAAACCAACGTTTGCTCGCTGAACAAAGCGGCTATTCCCTCGGCACGGTCAACCGCTGCCTGCGCAGCCTTGCGGACGCCGGATATCTGGGGCAGGAGCTCCAGCTGACAGACAAAGCTCGCGCATGCCTAAAGGCAGGGAAAATAAAAAGCGCTGTCATTCTGGCAGCCGGGTTCGGTCTGCGTATGGTTCCCATCCATACCGAGACCCCCAAGGCTCTGCTGGAAGTACGCGGTGAACGCCTGATCGAACGACAGATCCGTCAGCTTCATGCCGCAGGGGTCACGCGCATCTGTGTCGTGGTGGGCTTTATGAAAGAAAAATTCGAGTATCTGATCGACCAGTTTGATGTAGAACTGATCGTCAACCCCTGCTATACCGCAAAAAATAACCTCTATTCCCTTGCGCTCGCGGCGGACTACTTGCAGGAAAACTGCTATATCGTCCCCTGTGATCTATGGTTCGCCGCTTCCCCCTTCCATCCGCACGAGCTGTATTCCTGGTATATGGTCAGCGATGCCCCTGACGCCCTCTCATCCGTCCGCGTCAGCCGCAAAAAGGAGCTGCTCCTCGCTTCCCACGGCAACGGCAGACAGATGGTCGGGCTTGCCTGCATCTTGCAGGCGGAAGGGCAAAAGCTCACCCGTAAGCTGCAACAGCTGTCCCATGATCCCCACCTTGACGGCGCATTCTGGGAGGAGGCACTGCTTGATGGCAGCAAAATGATGACGATGGCAAAGATCATCCCTCAAGATCAGGTGCTAGAGATCAATACCTATGAGCAGCTGCGCGAAGCAGATGCCAATTCCAACCAGCTCCAAACCGATATCATCTCTACCCTGTGCACGGTCTTTGATACCACACCAGCACAGATCACCAATATCGAACTGCTCAAAAAAGGCATGACCAATCGCTCTTTCCTCTTTTCCGTCCACCAAAAGCGGTACATCATGCGCATCCCCGGAGAAGGCACCGGCAAGCTGATCGACCGCGCACAGGAGGCGGCTGTCTATCAGACGATCTCCAGCGCAGGCATCGCAGATGATGTCATCTATATGGACCCCGTCAGCGGACAAAAGATCACGCGCTATTTAGAGGGCGCACGGACATGCGATATCTCCCGTCCGGAAGATATAACGCGCTGTATGGCTCGCCTGCGCCAGTTCCACAGCCTGAACTTCTCGGTCTCCCACACATTCGACCTCTATCAAACCATCGAGTTCTATGAGTCCCTTTGGAACGGCATCCCCTCCGCCTATGAAGACTATGCACGCACCAAACAGCATGTGTATGAACTGCGCCCCTTTATCGAATCCCATCTCGAGCGGAAAACACTCTGCCATATCGATTCTGTGCCCACAAACTTCCTCTTTGTTCCCGATACACACGGCGGCGAATCTGTGCGCCTGATCGATTGGGAATACGCCGCGATGCAGGATCCGGATGTAGACCTTGCCATGTTTGCCGTATATAGCCTGCACGATCGCAAGGCGGTCGATACCCTCATCGACTGCTACTATACGGAGGGCTGCCCACATACCACACGCATCAAGATCTATTGCTATATCGCCGTCTGCGGTCTGCTTTGGAGCAACTGGTGCGAATATAAACGCCATCTGGGTGTAGAATTTGGTGCGTATTCGCTCCAACAATATCGGTGTGCAAAAATATACTTCAAATTGGCACAGCAGGAGATCACACGTCTGGAGGAAGATCGATATGAAAGTTGATAATGCAATTATTATGGCTGCCGGAATGTCCAGCCGCTTCGCCCCCCTGAGCTTTGAAACCCCCAAAGCCCTGCTCAACATCCGCGGAGAAGTGCTGATCGAACGGCAGATCCGGCAGCTGCGCGAATCCGGTATCCAGCAGATCATCGTCGTAGTCGGCTACAAAAAAGAGCTTTTCTCCTATCTTGCGGAAAAATATGGGGTCCAGCTGGTCGAAAACCCAAGCTATGACACGCGAAATAACCATTCCTCTATCTATGCAGTGCGGCACTTCCTCAAAAACAGCTATATCTGCTCCTCTGATAATTATTTCAGCAGCAATCCCTTTGGGATCGAAGAAGAAGAAAGCTATTATGCCGCAGTATACGCCGCAGGGGAAACAAACGAATGGTGTCTGCAAACAGATCCGAAAGGATACATCGAAAAAGTGACCATCGGCGGCAGGGATGCATGGTATATGCTGGGACATACTTTCTGGAGTGAAACTTTCAGCCGCACGTTCTGCGAGATCCTGAAGCAGGAATACGATCGCCCTGAAACCATCGATCTTCTTTGGGAAGGGCTGTTCATCCAGCATCTGGATCGCCTCAAGATGAAGGTGCGCCATTACGACACCGATGAGATCTATGAGTTCGATACCCTCGACGAGCTTCGCCTGTTCGATCCCTCCTATCAGACCGATACCCGTTCCCCGATCCTCAAACAGATCGCACGGGAGCTGGGCGGTCAGGAGCATGAGCTGTCCCATTTCACCGCGCACAAGCCTACAGGGAACACGCCCATGGGGTTCTCTTTCCTCTTTCGGCAAACCCCCTATTATTATGACTATCAAACGGCTGCTTTAAGGAAGTGTATCGATCATGGAACAAAATAAACAGATCGACTGGGGCATTACCCTGATCCCACTGAGCGTGATCGTCGCAGTATGCATCTTGTTCGCCCTCTTTCCTGCACAGTCCAATGCCATCCTGAGCCAGATCCGCTATCTGCTCGGGGATACCTTTGGGGTGTTCTACCTTGCGGTCGGGCTGGGCATTTTCCTCCTTTCCTTGTACTTTGCCGGATCACGCTATGGTACGCTTGTACTCGGCGACCCCAATGAAAAACCGCAATATCCCTTCTTTGTATGGGGATCTATGATGTTCACCGCCGGACTGGCAGCCGATATCCTGTTCTATTCCTTCTCCGAATGGATCTTATATGCGGAAGATCCTTATATCGCCTCCCTTGGTGGCATACAGGATTGGGCGGGCGTCTTCCCCCTCTTTCACTGGAGCCTGATCCCATGGGGGTTCTATCTTGTCTTGGCTGTGGCATTCGGCTTTATGCTCCATGTACGCAAGCGCACACGCCGCCGGTACTCCGAAGCCTGCCGCCCCATCCTCGGGAAACAGACAGACGGCTCTCTGGGGCGGCTGATCGATCTGCTCGCTGTATTCGCACTGCTCGCCGGAACCGCCACTACCTTCTCTCTTGCAACACCGCTTATGGTGAATGTACTGGAAGCTCTCTTGCATATCGAGCTGGATCAAACCCTTGTGACCATCCTCATCCTGATCATCACCTGCTGCGTTTATACCCACTGCGTATTAAAAGGCGTCCATGGCATCAGCTTCCTCGCACGCTCCTGTTTCTATCTCTTTTTCTCCCTCCTTCTCTATGTCCTCCTGTTCGGCGGTCAGGCAAGATATATCATCGAAACGGGCTTTTCTTCCTTTGGCCGCATGATCCAAAACTTCTTTGAACTGGCTACCTTTACAGACCCCGAACGCCTTTCCTCCTTCCCCCAGAATTGGACGATCTTTTACTGGGCTTATTGGATGGTTTGGTGTGTCGCTGCCCCCTTCTTCATCGGCAGCATCTCCAAAGGACGCACCGTCCGTCAGGTCATCCTTGGCGGTTACGCATTCGGCGTAGGCTCTACCATCGGCAGCTTTGTGATCCTCGGAAATTATTCTATGGGTCTGCAAGTCAAGGGCAGCGCAGACTTTATCTCCCTCTATCGCGAAAGCGGAGATCTCTATTCCGTCATTATCGCCATGATCAAAACGCTCCCTGCCGCTCCCCTTGTTCTGCTCATGCTATTGGTCACTATGATCGCATTCTATGCGACTTCTTTCGATTCTATCGCCCTTATCGGTGCCTCATACAGCTATCGACACCTTGATGAAGATGATACACCCCATAAACCCATCCTGCTTTTGTGGTGTATCCTGCTCATCCTGCTGCCGATCGCTCTCGTGTTCTCGGAAAGCTCTATGGCAAATCTCCAATCCATCAGCATCATTGCCGCCTTTCCGATCGGTTTCGTGATCCTGCTGATCGCCCTCAGCTTCTTGAAAGATGCCCACTCACAACTCGATAAACAAAATCAGTCTCATGGACAGGAGTGAATCATTATGACCTTTTTTGCTGATCTGCACACCCATTCTACCGCCTCAGATGGACAATACACCCCATCCGAGCTGGTTTCTATGGCAAAAGCACGCGGACTGGAGCTGCTCGCCCTCACCGATCACGATACGCTGGACGGACTCGATGAAGCCCTGCATGCAGGACAGACAACCGGTCTCCAGATCTTGCGCGGCATTGAACTGAGCGCGAAAGAATACCCCAACCTGCATCTGCTTGGATACGGCTTCTCTCCTACCGCTCCCACATTGACCACACTATGCGAGGACCTCCGTTCCAGACGCGAAAACCGTAAATATCGGATCATCGATTTCCTCAAATCAAAGGGGGTCGATATCCCTCTTTCAGAGGTCGAAGCACAAGCCGGAGGCAATATCATCGCCCGTCCACATTTTGCGCAGGTCATGGTCAAGCACGGCTATGTCGCTACAAATCGTGAAGCCTTTGACCGATATCTCGACACAAAGGAATATCAGTCTATGGATCAATTCAAGGTCGATGCAGCTTCCTGTATCACCGCTGTAAAAGCCGCTGGCGGCAAGGTATCCTTGGCTCACCCCTATCAGATCGGACTGGATAACGACGCACTCGAGCAGTTCCTGCACACCCTGATCGATGCTGGACTGGATGCGATCGAATGCTTCTACTCCAAGCACACACCGCAGCAAACCGCCTATTATTTGAGCCTTGCGCAAAAATACGGTCTGCACGTCACGGGCGGAAGTGATTTTCATGGGGAACGTGTAAAGCCGGATATCTCACTGGGACAGCTCGAGCTCCGGCTGGAAGTTGATTGGCTGCTAGATGGCATCGCCCATTGCGCACAGCCCTAAAAAACGAGTACGTTTTGAGATGTACCCCCTTTACTTGCATCGGTCCAATCTTCTACGGACGGCATTTCTTGAGTCTCGACTTGAATTTGTGTAAACACATTTAATCTTCCACCAGCATAAAACGGTATTCTTGTGTCACATCTGGATACTTCTCCCGCTCGACCGGACTTGCAAACATTTCATACGGTCTCACATAAAATCCATAATCGCCATAAAGTGCCTGATATACGACCATCTTTTCCTGCGTCTCTGAATGACGCGCAATCAGGATCACCTGATACAGATTCCCTTTAAAATGGCGGTACCGCCGTCCTGCATAGATCTCCTGCATATACCTTACTCCTCCCAGCCTTCTTCCTGATAGCTTTTGCAAAATGCCTCAATCTGTGCCTTTTGCGCATGGATCGCGCCCTGTACAAGGGCAGGCTTTCCGCCTCCATGCCCCTGAAGCGTAACATTGAGTGCCTGACAGCTTGGGCGCACATCCATCGCGTGGCTGCAAATTGCATACTGCCAATTATTTTCGCCGGTCTCTGTGAATACAGCTGCCCAATCTGCCTGCGATGCAAGCAGATCGGCAAAGCGGCGTGTGTCCACAGGGCTTAGGTTCTCCGCAAACTGCCAGAGTTTTTTCTCTCCGCGCGGCAGCTGCTGCGCCCGAAGCCGAAAAATTTCGTCCTGCAAGGCAACAACCTGTGCCTTGTATGCATCATTGCGCTCCACCAGCTGCTGCACGCGCTCCACCACTTCATTGGACTTTGCCGAAAGTGTCTGATAGATTGCAGTCACCTGCTTTTGTTTCTCATCATAGTCCGCGAGAGCATCCCAGCCGATCAGGAGCGTCATGCGAATGCCGCCGCGGTGCGGAGTCTGCATCCCAACCTTGACGCATCCCACTTCACCGCTTCTTGCAACATGCAACCCACAGCACGCACACAGATCGCATCCCCCTGCCTCGATAAGACGCACGGTACCCGTCAGCTCTTTTTTGCTGCGATAATCAAGTGTCTGCAAGGTTTCAGGGTCCGGATACTGCACGACCGTCGGAACATCCGCAAAAACCGCTGCATTGGTCTGCCGCTCGATCTCCGCGACCTGCTCCGCAGTCAAAGAGCGATCCAAGTCAATGGTTACACAGTCTGCACTCATGTGAAAGCCAACATTATTGCACCCATAAAGCGCATGCGCAATGCCCGAAAAGATATGCTCACCCGTGTGAGACTGCATATGACGGAATCTGCGCACCCAGTCCAGTGTTCCATGCACGGCTTCCCCAACCGGGAGCGGTGCTTCACAAAGATGAACGATCTTCCCTGCCTGCTCCTGCGTATCCCACACCCGAACGCTATCCAATGTACCGGTATCACCCGGCTGTCCGCCGCCCTCCGGATAAAATGCTGTCTGAGATAACACGACTGCAAAGCCCTTCTTCACCTTTTGACAGTCCAATACAACAGCATCAAATTCCTTCTGGTATGCATCCCGATAAAATAATGTATCCTGCAAAATCGCTCGCCTCTGATCCTTCCAAATTTTGATTCGTCTTCAGTATATCAGATCCGCTTTCCGCTGAACAGCCCCAAAGGCGTCAAATCGGACAAGCTGCACATTTTATTCAAGCTGTTACTTTCATTTTTTGTGCATAAATGGTATACTTAAACTATCAATCTACGGAGGTGATCGTTATGAGCTGGAAGCACGATCTGCAAGAAAATCTGCATTCCGCACAGGAAGTCAGTGCGCTATTGCATCTCAATCAGGAGGACAGCGCACAGATGGCGCGTATTCTGGAGCAATTCCCCATGTCCGTTCCCCGTTACTATCTGTCCCTCATTGATCCCAATGATCCCAATGACCCGATCCGTAAAATGTGTATCCCCTCCGTCCGCGAAACCGACCTGTCAGGCAGCTTCGATACCAGCGGCGAGGCATCCAATACCGTGGTTGTGGGCATGCAGCATAAATATCATGCAACGGCACTGATCCTATCTACCAATCGCTGTGCCATGTACTGCCGCCACTGCTTCCGCAAGCGACTTGTTGGACTGTCCGATGCAGAGATCGCTTCCCATCTGGATGAAATGATCGATTATATCAAGGCGCATCCCGAAATCAGCAATGTTCTGATTTCCGGCGGCGATGCCCTGCTCAACGATAACGATGTCTTGGCGGATTATCTGTCCCGCTTGTGTGAGATCGATCATCTGGACATGATCCGCTTTGGCTCACGCGTTCCGGTGACCTTCCCACAGCGTATCACGGATGATCCCGAACTGCTTGCTCTGCTCCGCAAATACAACGAGAAAAAACAACTGTTCCTCATTACCCACTTCAACCATCCGCACGAGCTGACCCCACAGGCAGCAGACGCAATCAAAGCCATTCGGGATTGTGGTATGCCCGTGCGCAACCAAACCGTTCTGTTAAAGGGTGTCAACGATGACGGGGTCGTACTTGGCACACTGCTGCGTGGACTCATTCGCATTGGCGTCATTCCCTATTATGTATTCCAGTGCCGACCAGTCACCGGTGTGAAAAATCAGTTTTCCGTACCGTTCCTGCGTGGGATTCAAGTCGTTGAGCAAGCCAAAGCCATGCAGAACGGTCAGGGAAAATCCCTGCGCTATGCGCTTTCCCATCCCGCCGGAAAAATCGAGATCCTGGGCACGGTTGGCGGAAACCGTATGCTGTTTAAATTCCATCAGGCAAAATATGACCGAGATGCAGGGCGCATGTTCACCGTGGATCTCGCAGACGATCAGACTTGGCTGGGGGACGACATCCCACAAGAGCCCCTTACATTCTGAACAATATCCAAAACGATACGGCGATCTGCCGTGTCGTTTTTTCTTTGCTCTCTTTTCCGAATATTCCTTGAAAAGTTTATTTTTTGAACCAATGCACGCCTGCTTGACAAGCCATTTCCCCCATGATACAATTTTCCGGACTGGATTTGTTCTATCTTGCAGGAAAGGGGAATTTTTTATATGATACGATCCTATTTGTGTACCATGCTGCCTGCGGTTTTGGCATTTGCATTTTCCGGTATCTATGCCATCGTAGACGGATTTTTCGTGGGACAGTATATCGGTGACAGCGGACTTGCAGGCATCAATATCGCCTATCCGATGACGGCACTGCTGCAAGCGGTCGGCACGGGGATTGGCATGGGCGGCGCGATCCATATGTCCATCACCCTTGGGCGCGGCGAAGAAGACCAGCGGCAGCGGTTCCTTGGAACGACCATATCCATGCTGTTTTTTGCAACCATCCTGCTGTTTGCACTCCTTCTTCCGCTCCACCCCCATCTGCTCCGCTTGTTTGGTGCGACTGGTGCGGTGTACGACTGCGGTCTTGATTATATCCGTATGATCATCTTAGGCACGGCGTTTCAGGTATTTTCAACGGGTCTTGCGCCGGTTTTTCGCAATCTGAACCGTTCCCTGTTCGCCATGTGCGCCATGATGGCAGGCTTTATTACAAATATCATCTTGGATGCAGTCATGATCCGCATCCTAGGCTGGGGAATGACTGGCGCAGGGCTGGCAACCATCATCGGTCAGAGTGTCACTGCACTGCTCTGTCTGATCATGCTGGTCATCACAGAATGGGACTTACCGCGTAAATTGCTCATCCCACAGGGCTGGGCTGTCGGGCGCATCATCACTACCGGACTCTCTCCCTTTGGACTTACCATGTCCCCAAACCTTGTCATCATGCTGGTCAATTTGGGGGCGGTACATCACGGTGGTGAGCTTGCTGTCGCCGCCTATGCCGTCGTAAGCTATGTCGCAGTTGTGATCCAGCTCATTCTGCAAGGCGTTGGTGATGGCAGTCAGCCTACTATGAGCCTGTATTTCGGAGAAAAGCGCATCAAGGATCTTCATTTCATCTGTAAGCTTGCTTATGGAATCGGTCTCGCGCTCTCTGTTGGCTTTGCGCTGATCACTGTCTTTGGACGCACATGGTTCCCATACATTTTTGGGTCTTCTCCTGAAGCAACCCTTATGACCAGCCATGTTCTCTGCATCATCGCCGTCGGCTATCCTGCGATCGCGCTCGTTCGCGTCACCATCTCGTATTTCTATTCGGTCAATCTCGACCGCTTTGCCTATGTGCTGGTTTATGGAGAGCCCGTCCTCATCGGACTGCTCCTCATCGGACTGCCTATGTTCCTGCATTTGGAGGGGGTATGGATCGCAGTTCCCACGGTGCAGGTCTTGATGGCAGTGCTCGCTCTGATCTTCCGCAGGCTGGCACATAAAAAAAAGTCGATCCTATCCAACTGATGCGAAAAAACCGAGGGCAAATGCCCTCGGTTCAG
>JAHHRO010000059.1 GCA_020025755.1 Butyricicoccus sp.
ATAGATGGCGTGGTACAGACTGTGTACTATAAAAAGTAATAAGAAAATGGACTGCCGTTGCAGTCCATTTTTTATCCCCATGCCTGTGCGAGTACGTCAACCGCTTGTGTCAGCTGTTCCGATGGGATGCCTGCATATCCAAGGATCACGGTTGCAGGTGGACAGGTAGAAGATGCACCGATATAGTAGCTGGAAAGCCCATACACGCGTACACCGTGTGCCGCAGCGGAAGAAACCAGCTCCTGCTCGTTCATGCCGTTTTCCATGTGCAGGAGCAGGTGCAGTCCGGCTTCTGTACCTGAAACATGATAGCGTCCGGCAAGAGAGGAACGAGACAGTGCATTCAGCAGGGTATCCAGACGGGCTTTGTACAGGTTGCGGATGCGGTTGACATGCCGCTCAAAGCTGCCGGTCTCCAAAAAGCGTGCAAGGGTATACTGCTCAAAGACTGGTACGGTAGAGGCATAGCCGCCAAAGCGTGCCTGATATGCAGGCAGCAGGCTGCGCGGCAAAGCCAGATATCCAATACGCAGAGAGGGCGCAAGGCTTTTGGCAAAGGTGTTGTGATAAATTACACGGTCATTGTGATCAAGCTCCTTGAGCGCAGGGATGGGGCGCGAAACAAAACGGAACTCTGAATCATAATCATCTTCGATGAGGTAGCGGTCATCCGCCTCGTTTGCCCAACGTAAAAGTGCCATACGGCGAGCAGCGGAGGTTACGACACCCAATGGGAAATGGTGGGAGGGGGTCAAATAGGCAACAGAGGCCTTGGACGCACACAGGGATTCAAAAGACGGTCCGCCTTCATCAAGCGGAATGGGAACAGTGGCGGCATCGTTCGCCTGAAAGATTTGCCTGAGTTTTGGATATCCGGGGGTCTCGATGGCATAGGTGCGTTTTCTGCCAAGCAGCTGGATGAGCAGCGTGACAAGGTATTCTGAACCGGCACCTACAATGATCTGATCGGGCTCAACGGAGATCCCACGAAAGGCGTAAAGATATCGGCGGATCTGTTCGCGCAGGGCAAATACCCCCTGCGGCGCAGTCTCAAGCAGTAAGCTGCGGTCATAATCGGTCAGGACCGCACGGGACAGCTTTGCCCATGTGGAGAATGGGAAACAGTCGGTATCGACTACGTTGGTCTTGAAGTCAAAGGTGAATGCGGAAGGCTGTACCGTGGGGGGGAGCATGGAGAGGGGCGCAGATGGGATCGGATGAGGGAGTGTGTCAACCTGCTGCACAAAATAGCCGCTGCGCGGAACGGCACGAACATAACCTTCAGCGGTGAGCTGACCATAAGCGGTCTCTACCGTGATTTGGCTGACACGCAGATGTGCGGCAAGGGGGCGTTTGGCAGGCAGCCGCTCGCCGCCGGAAAGCTGCCCCGTCATGATATCATGCCGGATGGCACGGTAAAGCTGTTCATAGAGTGGGAGTTTAGAATCGTGATCAAGATGATAGGTCAGCATAATGCACCTCGCAGAGTAAAACCGGATCGTATGGAAAACAGCCGCCCACGGGCGGCTGTTAAGATCCTTCTTCTTCAAAAAATGCTTGCAGTTTTTTGAGACTGCTGGCAAGGAGAGCGGTTTCATCATCGGATAAATCGCTGAGTGCAGCAGAGATCATCCGCTCGTGAAAGCCCTTGTGATAGGCATATACGGTTTCGCCGCGCGGTGTAAGAGAGATATTAACGACACGCTTGTCGGATCCATCTCGAACACGTTGGATGAGACCCTTGTTTTCCAGCTTATCGCAGGCGATCGTGAGGGTGGCGAGTGTGATGCCGAGAAGCTTTGCAATGGCAGACATCCGGCTGGGCTGATTTGCCCCAATCTTTTCGATGATGTGGATCTCTGTGATGGAGATTTTATCTCCAAGACCGGCGGTGAGGGAACGTTCTTCGATTTTGTTAATCCGCGTCCAGATATCAACCAGAAAATTGTTGATCGAATCATGATCGGACATATTGATCCCCCTTTTTGTTAGTATTCGCTAATTGAACAGAATAAGTATAGCATATCGACAGAAAAAACACAAGGCAAGCAATCAAATTTTGCGGACATATAGGATCAAAATATATAGATTAAAAATGATCGAAAAGCGGCTGCTCAGGAGAGCAGCCGCGAAAAAGACAGGCTTAGTTTTTCGGTGGTTTTTCATTGGAAGCCGAACGACGCTTCGGGGCGCGGCGTGGACGGCGGTGCTTTTTTCCATCAGGTGCTTCGGCGTTGTCTTCTGCTGCCTTGGGAGCTGCTTTGACAAGACGAGGACGTTCGGAAGCATCAGCAGCCTGTCGGCGCGGCGGACGCGGCTGGGTCTGCTTGCTTTCTTCGCTTTGTGGTGCAGCCTTGACGCGGCGGGGTTTTTCGTTGCGTGGACGTATGGGCGGCTCTGCCACAGCTGCCGGAGTCTGCTCCTGCATGGGATCGATCTCGGGGGTCTTTTGCTGACAGCCGCCGCAGCCGCCGCCATTGCAGCCACCGGTGTTCCCACCGCTGTTCTTCTTGGCACGGCCAGAGCGGATCATCTGGCACTCTGCACAGGAGAAGGTCTTTGGCTCATCCGGCGAATCCTCCAGCTGTACCTTACAGGTGCCGCGCAGCATTTGTGTGGACAATACCGTACCACGGCCTTCAGGGGTCTCAACCAGACTTTCTGTCTTTGGGGTTACCTTTTGCAGCTCGGTATAAACTTCATGCTCGTACTTGAGGCAGCACATGAGGCGTCCGCAGGTGCCCGAGATCTTGGTCGGGTTCAGGGACAGATTCTGATCCTTTGCCATGTTGATGGAAACGGGCTGGAAGTCGTCCAGATAGGAGGCACAGCACAGTTCGCGGCCGCAGATGCCCAAGCCGCCGATCATTTTTGCCTCGTCGCGCACACCGATCTGACGCAGTTCGATGCGTGTGCGGAAAATCGCGGCAAGATCCTTTACCAGATTGCGGAAGTCTACGCGTCCATCTGCGGTAAAATAGAACAGGATCTTGTTGAGGTCGAAGGTGCATTCGACTGCGACAAGGCGCATATCCAGATGATGCTCCTCGATTTTGCGGCGCGCGATCTGGTGCGCTTCATGTGCCTGACGTTCGTTGCTGCGCATGATCTCCAAATCGTTTTCCGTTGCGATACGAATGATTTTTTTGAGTGGGGATACAACATCGTCGTCGGGCACATCCGTATTGCCCATCGCACATGCGCCACATTCGATGCCGCGTGCGGTTTCTACGATGACATGCTGCCCCTGCTTGACGGTCATACCACAGGGGTCAAAATAATATACTTTGCCGACTCGTTTGAATCGGACACCAATAACGATCATAAGAAAAGTTCATCCTCCATTTTAGGGTCACCGCGTACACATCACTGTGCTGGACGCGGCAGATAGCAAAGGCTGTACACGCCTGCTGCAAGTACAGCACATTGCAGTGGGGCACTGGCGTTACCATCCATGCGATGGGAGAGCAGTACCAGATGATCATAGACTGCAAGTAATTTTTGCGTGGATAGGGTACGCGCAAGGGTGCGAGACTCATTGGTAAGTGCCGGAAGCAGGGGAGCGGTTCCAATTGGCGTGAGTACAGCATCGCGTATCGCCATCCCCAGAAGATCCATTGCCTGCCGAAAGGCAGCTTTGTTCAGCTTGCTGTAATGATTTGCGGCAAGCATCATCCCATATTCATCTGCATGCACCAAAGCATGTAAAAATGCCTGTGCAGGTTCTAGCAGGGCAGGGTCGTCGGGAAGCGGCATGGGCTGGGGCGCAAGCTGATAGATGGTGCAGCGTGAGCGGATGGTTTGCAGGAGCAGACCGGACTGCGCGGCAGTCAGGACAAAGAACACATAGCGCGGCGGCTCCTCCAGCACCTTGAGCAGTGCATTCTGGGCACTGGTGTTCATATGATCGGCACCGTGCAGGATGAAGACCTTGCGGCTGCCATCGTTGGGCAGGATTGCCGCTTCGTCACGGATCTTTCGCGCCTGTTCGACCTTGATCTCAGCATCTCCGGCTTCGATGCAGATGAGATCAGGGTGCGCATGGTGTGCAAGCTTGCGGCAGGAATCGCATGTGCCGCAGGGATGAGTGCCCGAGCCGGTACACAGCAATGCGGCTGCAATCGTCTGCGCAAAGGCATAGGTGCTGCTTTCTTCAGAGCCAGACAGTAAAACAGCCTGCGGAAAACGGCGTTCGAGCGCGGTTCGCAGGCTGGCTTTGAGCGCGTCATTGCCGGGGAGCATATCGAATCCCAGCATCATAATTTTTCAAACTGTTCGACACCCAGCACAAATACCGTGGCACCGCCGACGGATACCTCGACCGGCATCGGCGGCTGGAAGCCGACTCCGATATTTCCTGTGGTCGGCATGATTTGTTTGCGTGTATTACAGTATTTACGGATAATATCCATGGCTTCATCCAAGCGGGATTCATCCAAACCGATCAGGATGGTTACATTGCCGGCGCGCAGGAAGCCGCCTGTGGTTGCAAGCTTTGTGATTTGAAAGCCGGCTTGCATCAGGTGTCCCATAACACTGTGTGCATCATCATAGTTGATGATCGCGAGCAACATTTTCATAAGAAAATCCTCCTTTTGCCGCTTACATTTACTCAAAAGTTACTGAGCGTGCAAAAAAATACGGCTAACGGTATTATAACATTGATTTGTGAGAAATACAATGTGTTGCGCTGTGATTTCTTCTCCACACCACAGCACCGGAACGCCGGGCGGATAGGGGGTCACAGGGCGTGCGCAGACCATACCGGATCTTGCGTTTGCGAGGGGGATCTCCTGTGCCGCGCCGAGCATCGCCGTGCGGACGGAGCATACCGGATGCGGTTTTGGGAGGTGTGGGAGCGGCGGTGGGAGCGGCATGGAGCAGACCTCCTCGGAAAGCGTGATGAGTGCATGCTCTAAGGCTGTCAGATTGTGGGCAAGATCGGCAGGGGTCACGATGCACACGATATTCCGTGCGTCACTCATTTCACAGGCGATCTGGAAACGCTCATACAGCAGATCGGACAGCTGGTCGCCCGTCAGATCTGTGCCCACTGTGGAAACAGTCAGGCGGCAGGGATCGAGCGTATCCAAACACAGTGGCATGAACTTGGTCTCCTGAAGACGCAGGCGCAAAGCGTGGACGGCTTGTGCTGTTTGCAGATAGCTGTCATCCTGCTCGAGTGCGTCGCGTGCAAGGTCAAGGCTGGCAAGGATGGCATAGGAGGGGCTGGAAGTGCCAAAGAGTGCTGCGCCTTCACGCAGTAAATCACTTGGAGTCGTACCGCTCGATAGAAGCAGGGCAGCCTGCCCTAAGGCGTACAGTGTTTTATGTGCACTCAGGGCGGCAAGATCGGCACCCTGTTCGATGGGACTGGGCAGTCCGACCGCCGGAAAATGTGCGCCGTGCGCGGCATCAACGAGCAGTTTTGCGCCGTGGGCATGACAGATCGCTGCGATCGCCGGAATATCCTGACAAATACCGTAATAGTTGGGGGAGGTGATGAGTACGGTTTTGAGCGAGGGATCTTGCGTGAGGGCAGTGTCGATCTCTTTGGGATCGAGTAAGCCGGGGATGCCGTATGGCTCGAGGATGGAGGGAAAGACAAAGGAGGGCGTGAGATCGAGCAGGGCAGCTGCATGGGCACAGGATTTATGACAGTTTCGATCAAATAGGACCGAACTGCCTGCGCCTGCGGCAGCATAGAGCATAGCATGGATGCCCTGAGAAGAACCGCCTGTCAAGAAGTGGCAGTCTGCTGCGTGATAAAACCGTGCCGCCTGCCTTTCAGCCGAGCGGATCGGACCTTCTCCGGTATATAGATTCCCCGTCTCATAGATCTCGGTAAAGTCGATCGGCAGAATGGGTGAAAAATCAGGCAGGACAGCTTGTCCTTTATGACCGGGCATGTGGAAGCGGATGGTATTTTTTTTGGCGAGTGCGGACAACGCCTCGTAAAGTGGTGCGGACATTTATTGAGACTCCTTATCGTGATCTTTTAGAGTGAGATTGCGCCGAAGTGGTGCAGGGCCGCGCCAAGTGAAGGCACGGTCGGGGTATTTTGCAAGGAACTGCTTGCGCGTCAGACCGTCGAGGTCGGAAAGGCTCAGAGAACAAATACGGTTTTGTGAAAAATCGGGATCGGGTTCGTTCTGAACGCTGCGGTTGAGCGGACAAACCAGCTGGCAGGTATCACAGCCCCAAATGAGCGGATGAGCGGATACCAGCGCGGTCTGTTCTTCGTCCAGCGTGCCGCCCTGCTGGGTCAGCGCGGAAAGACAACGGGACTTGTCCAGATCCACTGGACAGGCACGACGGCAGGCATCGCACATCAGGCAGGGCGATGGGGCATCACCGGTTGCAGGCAGTTCGAGATCGGTCAGGATCGTTCCAATGAATACATAGCTTCCATAGGTCGCATGGATCAAAAGACCGTGTGTGCCGATCCTGCCAAGTCCGGCACAGGAGGCCGCATAGACCTCTGGGATCGGGGAGTCATCGACCAGCACGGCAAAGGTGTGATCCGGGTACAAGGTGCGCAGGGTATCTGCGGCTGCTTCCAACCTGTCCCCAAGGACGGTGTGATAGTCCCTGCCGCGCGCATAGATGGAAAGATTACCATGGGTCGTATCCGGTGGATAGGGAACAACGGTGACCAGCACGCTCCGTGCCTGTGCAACGCGCTTTGCGGCACCGATGCGCTGCCCTTCGCTCATCTGCGGAAGCAGGGTATCATAACTGCATACACCCAAGGCGTAAAGTGTGTGAGACGTGCGCAGATGCTCCAGAATGTTCAAAAAAATTCCTCCAGCTTTGATTTTTTCTCTATTATAGCATAAAAAGATGCCGGAAGAAATACTACCATCTCTCAAATAAGGAAGCGGAGACGATCGCACCAGCGGCAAACAACAAGGATGCACGCAGTAAGTTACCGCAGGTCGTATTCTTCCGTGTCACATACGCGCCGCCGCACGTCTATTCTCAATTGTTCAAGCAGTGCCCCAACAGTGCAAAATGCGCCGTATGACCCGTCAAAATTGATTTCCGTGCTTCGCTAAAAAAGTCGTTGAAAACTTGGGAGTTTATTGTATAATTTATATAAGGGATTTGTTGGATTCCACAACTATTCTATGAGGTGAAAGCATGATGAATTATATGGCTGAATATGAGCACTGGCTGGCTTCTTCTGCACTGACAGAGGAGGAGCGTGCCGAACTTGAGGCAATTCGTGGAGATGAAGACGCAATCAAGGATCGCTTTTTTGCGCCGCTCTCCTTTGGTACAGCTGGTCTGCGTGGCATTTTGGGAACCGGGCTCTATCGTATGAACCGCTTTACTGTGGGCGCGGCCACACAGGGGCTGGCAAATCTCATCGTACACAATGGTCCGGAGGCAATGAAGCGCGGCGTTGCGATCGCATACGACTCCCGTCATTTTTCTCCTGAGTTTGCACAACTTGCAGCCTGCATTTTGGCAGCGAACGATATTCAGGTCAAGCTGTATGATGAACTGCGCCCGACTCCGGAGCTGTCCTTTGCGATCCGTTATTACGGTGCAATTGCAGGCATCAATGTGACGGCTTCCCATAACCCGAAGGAATACAATGGTTACAAGGTATATTGGGAGGACGGCGCACAGCTGCCGCCGAAGGAAGCTGACGTTGTCGCAAAGGAAATGGAGGCACTGGATTTCTTCCATGATGTGAAGACCATGGATTTTGCACAGGCTGTGGAAAAGGGTCTTGTGCAGATGATGGATTGGCAGACTGACGAGGCATATCTCAAGGAAGTGCTCAAGGTTGCCATCAATCCGGACTGCGTGCGTCAGGTGGCAGACGAGTTCAAGCTGGTCTACACCCCGTTCCATGGTGCAGGCTATCGTCTGGTTCCAGAGATCCTGCGTCGTATTGGATATAAGCATATCATTTGTGTACCCGAGCAGATGGTCATTGACGGGGATTTCCCAACCGTAAAATCCCCGAATCCGGAGAATAAGGAAGGCTTCAGCCTCGCCATCGAGCTGGCAAAGCAGAACGGTGTCGATCTCATCATTGGTACAGACCCAGACGCAGACCGTACAGGTATTGTGCTCAAGGATGCGGCAGGCGAATATATCACGTTGTCCGGCAATCAGGTCGGCGTGCTGCTCATCGACTATGTGATCACGGCAAAGAAGCTCACAGGAACCATGCCGGAGCATCCGGCGGTGCTTAAGTCCATCGTAACAACAGAAATGGCACGCGCAGCGGCAGAGGCAAACGGTGTGGATTGCTTCGACACTTTCACAGGCTTCAAGTTCCTTGCGGAGAAGATCAAGCAGTTTGAGACCACCGGTTCTCATGAATATCTGTTTGCTTTTGAGGAGTCCTACGGCTATCTGGCAGGCGACTATGCGCGCGATAAGGACGCTGTGACGGCGTCTATGCTGATCGCGGAAATGGCTGCATACTACCGCACCAAGGGCATGACCCTCTATGATGCAATGCAGACCATGTATGAAAAGTATGGCTTCTACACGGAGCATACCATTTCGATCACCATGCCGGGCGTTGCAGGTCTTGAGCGCATGAAAGAACTGATGTGTCAGCTGCGCGAAAATCCGCTGACAACCGTTGGCAAGCACAAGGTAGCGTATGTGCGTGATTATCTGTCGGGCACACGAACCTCTGCCGCAGACGGCAAGAGCGAGCCGATGGAACTGTCCGGTCAGAATGTATTGTACTATGAACTGGAGGGCGGCACGACCTTTATCATCCGTCCATCTGGTACGGAACCCAAGGTAAAGGTTTACATGATGGCAAAGGGCGAGAGCAAGGCAGCCGCAGACGAGAAGGTCGCAGAGCTTTCTGAGGCTGCAAAGGAGATCGTTCGATAAAACGAAAATACCGCATCTTCTATATGGGAGGGGCGCAGCGCAGCAACGCCGCGTCCCTTCTGTTCGATAGAGAGATAAGGAGGCGAATATGCGGAAATATACAGGATTTATGGTGACGCTGCTTCTATGGATCGCACTGACGATCGGTGCCAATGTATGGTTTGGCATCCACACAGAAGTGTCACAGGTGAATCTGCTGATCTCGGCGGCATATATGCTGTTTTTGCTGCTGCTCATTCCAATTGGTCTGCCGCTTCACAGCAGAGGGATCGAGATCTTATTGCTCGTATATGCATTTGTGCTGGGGGTGTTGGATGTTGCAACGTTCCTGCACTATGATAATCTGCTGGTAAAGTGGGTTGGGGCTGTGCTGCTTGCGCCGTTTCAGGGGCTGTTCTATTTTGAGGGTCTCCTGCCATTGGGCAGCTTTGCAGTTTATGCTGTGATCGGATTTTTTGCAGCATTTCTTGTGCTTACTGCCGGTATCGGTGCTTGTATGGTGCAGGAAAGAGAATAACTGCATAAAAAAGATTGCTGCCTTTTGAGCAGCAATCTTGAGGCTGTCGAAAAACTTCGACAGCCTTTCTAGGGGAATCCAATCCCCCTAGA
>JAHHRO010000006.1 GCA_020025755.1 Butyricicoccus sp.
CAATGGCGCGAGTCAGAGGAAAGATCCAAGGCACATATCCTTGCATCTTGTAAGCCGCTTCGCTCCAAACCAAAATGGCGAAAAGATTTTTTATCGTCACAGGGTATCTTGTGGTGCTTGCGCTCGGGATTCTCGCAGCCAGCGGTAAAAGGTGGATACTGAGATATGCAGACGCTGGGCGGCTTCCTCTGCGGAAATCGCATGGGATTCATACAGCCCACGAATCTTATCAAAACGCTTATCCGAGCATTTTTTGCTGGGGCGTCCGAGGTTGACCCCACGCCGCTGTGCTTCCTCTCTGCCAGCTTGCTGGCGCGCATAGAGTTCGTTCTGTGCTTGGACGCTGACTTCGTTCAAGGTATCCTCCACAAGTGAGCAGATCAGTTCGCGCAGGGTTCCAGAACCGGCCGGCCGGTCGAGTGTCTCAGGCGGTATATCCAGTGCGGCAAGTCTTGCACGCAGGATCGCGTCGATCTTGTCCGCAGACGGTCGCTTGTATTTTGGTATCATGATAGATCCCCCTTGTGCCTGATGATATAAAGTGTCATGAAATATATCTTATTTTATACCAAATGAGCGCAGGAGACAAGCGGTAAAATCAGTTATCCTTTGCGGCGGCAATCAAATAGCGGTAAACCTGTGGCTTGAATTGCTCATAAAGTCCAAGCTGGGTATACAGATCGCGATAGAATTCAAAAAGTTCCAGCTTTGTGGTAACTGTGTGCCCCAATGAGAGGGCACTCGTCAGGCTCTTGTCGCGCTTGCGGTAATAATAGATGGGAGTTTGTAGGGCACAGAATGTACTTGCATAGCGAAAATATTCCAGATTGAACTGGAAATCCTCGCTCCAGTGCAGGGACTCATTACACCGGATACCATGCTGCATGATAAGGTCACGCCGATATAATTTGTTCCACATGACACCATAATAGAAGCTGGCTGGTTCATCAAGCAGCTGGCGCGCGAATAAACGCTGATCCATGACACGGGTGGTCTGTAAAAAGCCATAGACTGTCGTTTTGTCTTCGGTAACACGGCAAAAGTGAGAGATCACAAGATCGACATTGGTTTCCTCGGCACGCTCGACAAGCAGGCGTGTTGCGTTGATATCCAACCAGTCGTCGCTGTCCAAAAATTGCAGGTATTTTCCGTGGGCGTGTTCGATGGCAAGGTTGCGCGTCGCAGAAACACCGCTGTTTTCCTTATCGATCACGCAGAAGCGTGGGTCGCGCTTGGCGTACATTTCACAGATGGTCAGGCTGGCATCACTGCTGCCATCGTTGACCAGAAGGACTTCGAGGTTTTGGTAGCGTTGTCGGCGTACGCTTTCGATACAGGTCGCAAGGTCGGGAGCCGTATTGTATACTGGTATGATGATGCTGACCAGTGGGGTTGATTCGTTCAGAATAGACATCTCCTTCTATATTTGGGGTATCCTCTCTTTTAGTATATCATAGATCGGTGTCATAAAAAACGAGATCGCAGCAAATTGCGGTCTTTTTGCGCAAAAGGAGGGGATAGGCTTTGCGGCAAACCGTAAGATGTGGGATGGATCTCATCCCGGACCCCCTAAGTGGAAGGGTTGGTAAAATATTGATAGGTGTTTATTTTGGTGCATTTTGAGTGTTTTTTGCAGAAATATTTTTATGAGAACAGATAAAATGAAAAATATTGTGAAAAAATACACAATCGGGATTGACGGAATCTTTATTAGATATTAAAATAAGTATATAGACCGATTAGTGAATACCACGAAAGAGAGGAAATTTGGCTATGAAGGAATTTAACTACACGATTCAGGATGCTCTGGGTATCCATGCACGTCCGGCTGGTCAGCTGGTCAAGGTTGTAAAGGAGTTTTCCAGCAAGGTTATGATCGAGAAGGCTGGTAAGTCTGTGGATGCAACCCGTCTGATGAGCCTCATGGGTCTCGGCGTAAAGCAGGGCGATGCAGTTCGCGTAACCGTAGAAGGTGCTGACGAGGCTGATGCATGCGCAGCAGTTCAGAAGTTCTTCACAGAGAACCTGTAAGTTGTATGGAATATCGAAAGAGCAGCCGTTGGCTGCTCTTTTTTTATGAAGCGGTCGAAGAACTTTGACAGCCTTTCTAGGGGGATCTGGTCTTCCCGTTTCATGCCCGATGGTGTGGTTCAAATCATATGTCCGTTTATCTTGTAAATGAAAATCCCCAGTTGTATGAGATAAAAGTACATTCCACCTTGACAGGATTGCATCAAAACGGTATACTGAATTTATCAATATTTTGGCTAAATGACCAAAACCGTTCGGGAGAGAAAAACATGCAAGAAAATAAAAATCTGCGAGAGGAGAATACCGAGGAGCGTATTCTGGATGCGGCGTTCGATGTGGTCTATGAAAAGACCATCAGCGGAACACGCATGGCTCTGATCGCAGAACGTGCAGGGATGTTTCAATCCAACATTCACTATTATTATAAATCAAAACATGAGCTCATGATGGCTGTGCACAAAAAAGTGCTCGATCGCTGTGCGGAGTTACAGGAGGAATTGCTTTCCACCTGTGGAACCGATCTCAAGGAACGCATCGGTGTCTTTTGGGGACAGAAACGGGAGTTCATTGTAAACGAGCAGCGGTATGATTTTGCAGAAATTGATTTTTGGGTGCAATCCCGTGTGGATGCGCAGGTAAAGGAAGTATTTGTACAGTCATTCGTGGTATGGCGTGCTAAGATTGAAAAAATGCTCAAAGAATTTAATGTCCCAGACGAGCGGGCGGCAATGCTGGCAGTCGTTATGACTTCTATGATGGAGGGTGCATCCATCCAGTATCTGGTCGATCCGGGCGCGTTCGACATTGATGCCTATTTCGATTATTGCACACAGATGGTCATTCGAGAGATTCGAAACGGCTGATTTTTGAAGGACGTAAGCCCGGAGGGGCTTGTGTCCTTTTTTGTTTGTGTAGAAAGCACTAAGAATATCGGAACGGTTTTATGCAAAATGTAGAGAGAAGGGGTTGCCATGAAGATGATTTTGAAAAATGGGACAATCATAACACGAGATCCACAGAATCCTATGGTCGAGGATGGTGCAGTTCTGTTTGAGGATGGTGTCATTTTGGAAGTTGGAAAGACCGATGCACTCTGCAGAACGTATCCAGATGCGGTGTACATTGATGCCAAGGGCGGCATTGTTTTGCCTGGCTTTATCAATGCGCATCATCATATTTATTCGGCGTTTGCAAGAGGGCTTGCCATGCCGGGAGAGCCTCCGCACGATTTTCCGGCTGTGCTTGAAAAGATCTGGTGGAATATCGATCGGCATTTGATGCGGCCCATGACACGGGCTTGTGCATACATGACGCTCATTGAAAGCATTCGTTCGGGTGTGACCACGGTATTCGATCATCATGCATCGTTTGGCGATATCCCAAACAGTCTTGATGAGATCGCACAGGTGGCAACCGATCTCGGGATTCGTGCCTGCCTGTGCTATGAGATCTCTGACCGTGACGGCGCGGAAAAGGCGCGGCAGAGCGTGCTGGAAAATGAGCGATTTGAAAATTTCTGTAAGCAGGATACAAGCAGATTGCTTGCATCAATGTGCGGCATGCACGCGTCGTTTACCATCTCGGAAGAAACGATGGAGTTTGCGCGCACGCATACACAGGCAGGCTTCCATATCCATGTATGTGAGGGCGCGTATGATCGCGACCATTGCAGTGCGACCTATCACGAGACCGTCATCGAACGCCTGTCACGGCATGGAATTTTGGGGGAACAAACCATCTGCGGGCACTGTGTCTATTTGACTGACCGCGATCGCCAGATCCTTGCGGAGACAGGAACTGCGGTTGTGCACAATCCGCAGTCCAATATGGGCAATGCCGTTGGCGTGACAGATGTGCGCAAGCTCATAGAGAGCGGTATCTTAGTTGGTATGGGTACAGACGGTTTTACATCGGACATTCTGGAATCGGTCAAAACAGCGAATGTACTCATCAAACATATGAATCAGGATCCGTCCGTCGGATTTTGTGAGGTCATGGATATGACCTTTGTAAACAATGCAAAGCTGGCAGATCGTCATTTTGGGGATACCTGCGGCGTGATTCGTGCAGGGGCGCGTGCTGACCTGATCGTTTCTGATTATCGTCCCATGACGCCCCTGACAGCAGAGAACATCAATGGACATATCACATTCGGGATGAATGGGCGCAATATTATAACGACCATTTGCGGCGGACGTGTGCTGATGCAGGATCGTGTCCTTGTAGGGATAGATGAAGAAAAGATCGCATATATGTGCAGAGAACAAGCCGATGCGTTGTGGAAGGCGTTGGGGGTCGATCCATAATTTCCGCAACGATCATAGAGAAGATTGAGAATGGAGAGATTTTAGATGAGTGACAAGATGAGAACAATTCCATTTGACGAACTGGTAGAGCGTTCCCTGCGTGACATGCGCCAAACGCACAGCCTGTTTCATGTTCCGGCTGCCAAGCAGGTACCTGATTTGAACCTGCAGTTTGCAGGCCGTCCGCTGTCCTGTCCGGTGGGGCCAGCCGCTGGACCGCATACCCAGCTGGCACAAAATCTGATTGCCGGATTCGGCGCAGGGGCACGCTTGTTTGAACTCAAAACCGTACAGATCCTACAGGGGGAACAGCTGGGCATCCAAAAACCCTGTATTTGGACGGGGGACGAGGCGTATAACATTGAGTGGAGTACCGAACTGCCCATTGAGGAGGCACGCGATGAATATATCCGCGCCTATCTTGTGAACCATCTGCTGGCAAAGGAATTCGATCTGGATGGGAAGTTCCAGTTTCATGCAAGTGTAGGTTACAATCTGGAGGGCATCCAAAGTCCTGTGGTGGATGACTTTCTGAATGCCATGCTGGACGCTTCCAAGACCGATTGCTGGAAGTCTTCCATCGCATGGACGTTGGAGCACTTGGAGATGTTCACCAAGGTCGATGCAGATTTCGTGAGATCCATCAGCCCCTGCATTTCCAATACGGTCACGCTTTCCACCATGCATGGATGCCCAGCGGATGAGATCGAGCGCATTGCGGTCTACTTGCTGACGCAAAAAGGATTCCATACATACATCAAGTGCAATCCGACCCTCATTGGATATGAACGGGTCAAGGAGCTGCTGGATACGCTCGGTTATGGGTATATCACATTTGATACTACGCATTTTGACCATGACCTCAAGCTGGAAGATGCACTGGCGATGCTGCGCCGTCTGTGTGCGCGTGCGGCAGAGTGTGGTCATGTATTTGGCGTAAAACTCACCAATACATTCCCTGTACAGATCCGCAATCAGGAACTTGCAGGCGATGCCATGTATATGTCTGGCAAGCCGTTGTTCCCGCTCGCGATCCATGTTGCGCGTATCTTAAGTGAGGCATTTGAGGGACATCTGCCGATCTCCTTCTCGGGCGGTATTGATTCGCACAATATCACAGAGGTGCTCTCCTGCGGCATTGCACCGGTTACCGTGGCAACGGTTTTGCTCAAGGCAGGAGGGTATCGCAATCTGACCCGATTGGCAGGGCTTGCACCGGAGACCATTCCGGCACAAGTGGATACAAACCGCCTTGCGGCATTGTGCGATTCCATTATACAGGATGCACACTATCGGAAGAAGGCAGACCGTCCGCGTCCGGAGCGGCCGGGAACATTCCCAGAGGCGTGCTTCCGATGCAAAAACTGCGTGGATGTCTGCCCGAACCGTGCCAACTACCCGATCCCGGAGCTAAAACTCGCGATCCATATCGATGCGTATTGCAATGAGTGCGGCAACTGTGCTTGCCTGTGTCCGATCGGTATTCTGCCATATAAGGATAAGTTTACGTTGTTCTCATGTGAGGAGGACTTTGAAAATTCAGAAAATGACGGATTCCTGCGCCACGAGAAATATCGCTGGCATGGACAGGCGGGTACGGACTTTACCGCTTTGCCGAAAGAATTGCAGCAGGCGATCGACAAGCTTCTGGCAGATGATTTCGCATGATCCCTTGCATCTGAAAGGACAGATGCCAAAATATCGCATGGATGTGTAGAAGGTTTACACCGTATGTAAGAAAGCAATGGGGTGAGCAGTATGTATCAATTAACGATCAATGGAAAGGTATATGAGTCTGAACAGGATAAGCGTTTGATGGATGTTCTGCGCGGTGAATTGGGATATAAATCAGTCAAGGATGGATGCTCGGAGGGAGCTTGCGGAACCTGTACGGTGCTCATCGATGGAAAAGCGACCAAATGCTGTGTGCAGAAGCTGTCCCGTCTGAGTGGAAAGACGGTACAGACCATCGAAGGTCTGACCGATTCCGAAAAGGAGCTCTATGTTTATGCCTTTGGACACGCAGGTGCCGTGCAGTGCGGCTTCTGTATTCCGGGCATGGTCATGTGTGCCAAGGCATTGCTGGATACCAACTTGAATCCGACACGCGATGAGATCGCCTTTGCACTGCGCAACAATTACTGCCGCTGTACAGGCTACAAGAAGATCATTGACGCGATAGAGATCGCGGCGCAGATCCTGCGTGACGGCGGCAAGATCCCCGAAGTGCCGCCGATCACCGGTATAGGTGGACATATACACCGTATTGATGTACACGCCAAGGTGCTGGGTACAGGCATATATACCGATGATATCGAGATGCCGGGTATGCTGTATGGTTCAGCAGTGCGCGCAGCATATCCGCGTGCAGTCGTCCGTGCCATCGATACGACGGAAGCGAAAAAGGTACCGGGTATCGTTTATATTGCGACTGCGGATGATATCCCCGGAGAAAACAAGGTGGGGCATATCAAGCATGATTGGGATACCCTGATCCCTATCTATGGATATACACATTGTCTGGGCGATGCCATCGTGCTGGTGTGCGGCGAGACGATGGAAGCCGTGGAGCAGGCCAAGAAACTCGTACACATCGAATACGAGGTCAAGGAAGCGGTATTCGATCCGATCGCAGCCATGCAGGAAGGCGCACCACGCGTGCATCGCGGCGGCAATATCCTTGCACATGAGAACCTGCATCGTGGGGATCCGGATACGGCGATCGCAAATGCAAAGTATGTGGTCACGCGGCACTATGAGACCCCGTTTACCGAGCATGCCTTTATGGAACCGGAATGTGCGGTCGCAAGCTATGACAACAATGCGCATACCGTCAAGATCTGGTCGAGCGATCAGGGCGTTTATACCACGCAGCATGAATGTGCGCTGATGCTCGGCTTGCCCGATGAGCATGTCCATGTTATCAATGCATTGGTCGGCGGTGCCTTTGGCGGCAAGGAGGATATGTCCGTACAGCACCATGCCGCGCTCCTGACCTATCTGACCAAGCGTCCGGTCAAGGTGAAACTGACACGCGAGGAATCCATTCTGGTGCATCCGAAGCGTCATGCCATGTCCATCGACTGTACCACGGCCTGTGATGAAAACGGTATGCTGGTCGGTACACGCGTGCGCGTAATCTCGGATACGGGCGCGTATGCATCGCTGGGCGGTCCTGTTTTACAGCGCGCATGCACCCATGCGGCAGGCCCTTATAATTATCAGAATATCGATATCGATGGAGTTGCCGTCTATACGAACAATCCGCCAGCTGGCGCGTTCCGCGGCTTCGGTGTAACACAGACCTGTTTTGCAACCGAATGTAATCTCAATCTTTTGGCAGAGAAGGCAGGTATTTCTCCTTGGGAGATCCGTTACCGCAATGCCATTCGTCCGGGACAGGAACTGCCCAACGGTCAGATCGCATTTGAGGGAACTGCGCTTGTGGAAACGCTCGAAGCGGTTCGTGATGTATTTGAACGGCATCCGCGTGCCGGTATTGCCTGTGCAATGAAGAATGCCGGTGTTGGCGTGGGTTTGGCGGACTGGGGACGCTGCCGCCTGACGGTAGAGCATGGCAAGATCTGTATTCGAGCGGGTGCTTCCTGTATTGGTCAGGGGTTGGGGACCGTGCTGACCCAGATCGTCTGTGAAGTGACGGGAGAACCGGCGGAGAATGTGGTATACATGGCGGCACAGACCAACACCGCGCCGAACTCCGGCGATACCTCAGGCTCCAGACAGACGCTCGTGACCGGCGAGGCGTGCCGCCGTGCCTGCGAGAAGCTGGTGGAAGCACGCGGCACAGGCACGCTCAAGGATCTGAACCGTCAGCAGTTCCTTGGGGAGTATCTGGCAAAGACCGATCCGATGGGTTCGGATAAGCCCAATCCGGTTTCTCATGTCGCGTATGGATATGCAACGCAGGTCGTATGCCTCAACGAAGATGGCACGATCGAGAAGGTCGTTGCGGCGCACGATGTTGGACGTGCAATCAATCCCAATGCATGTGAGGGACAGATTGAGGGTGGCGTCGTCATGAGTCTTGGATATGCGCTGACCGAGCGGTTTCCGCTCAGGGAGGGACGCCCCACGCTCAAGCTGGGGCAGCTCGGATTGTTCAAGGCAAACAAGACACCTGATGTACAGTCTATTTTGATCGAGAAGAACAAGCCCGATCTTGCCTGTGGTGCGGTCGGCATTGGCGAGATCACTTCTATCCCGACCGCGCCAGCCGTGCAGGGCGCATATTATAAGCTGGATGGAAAATTCCGGACTTCCCTGCCGCTCGCAGATACCCCGTATACGCCAAAGTAAGTGATATCCTACACCTCAAATACAAAACGGGATCGCTGCAAAATCCTAATTTGCAGCGATCCCGTTTGCTCTATAAGCAGGTATAGCGGATGGAGCGGACAATGGGTGGTTCAGTTCACCTTGGCTTCATTGGCATATTCCAGATAGGTCTCCATCATCTGCTTTGCGTCCTCGGCTTGTGTACCGGCGGATTCACAGATAAAACGCGGTGTCCAGCCGCGCCGTGCAATGCAGCGTGCAAGCGGCGCAAAGTCGGGACCATACTTGGTATCTTCAAAGGTCAAATGGCGCACCTCACCCTTTGCGCTGTATTCGATATGAGAAAAGTGACTGTGGAAGATACGGGCACGCTCTGTGCCGATTTTGTGCTCCAGCAGGGTCAGGATCGCCTCGAACTGTTCTTCCGTTGCACACTTGCCGCAGGTACGCGCGTTGAGATGCCCGAAATCGATGCAGGGGAGCAGGCGGTCATCGAGCGCGACAAGATCGAAGATCTCCTCAGCAGAACCGATCACGCTTTGCTTGCCCATTGTCTCGAGACAGAGGGTCTGGGTCACACCGGCGCGCTCGACCGCGTCGAGGATATCACGGATGTTTTCGCGTGTGTGCTGGAGGGCTTTGTCGCGCGACTGCTTGCCCACGCCACCGGTGTGAACGACAATGCGATCTGCGCCCATCCATTCCGCTGCCTGACAGGATGCCAGTACATAGCTGATATTCTTTTCGATGCGCTCCTCCGTGCGGACAGAGAGATTGATATAATAGGGGGCGTGCAGGGACATTGCAATTTTGTAGATCGCCGCCTGTGCGCCGATCTTCCGCGCGGTATCTTCCCCGATATTGACACCGCGGCCGCACTGGTATTCATAGGCGTTGAGCCCCATTGCAGAGAGCCAGCGTGGAGCATCTACAGTTGCCTTGAATCCGGCATCGGCAAAGGACTGCGCGTTTCCGCCCGGTCCGAATTTAATGTTCATTCTGGTTTCTCCTTCTTGCGCGGCGGATAAAGATGCTTTCAAACAGGCGATAGCGTACCCCGATCCACAGATCCTTGCGATCGATGGTTTCAATGTAGCAGGTCAGTGCACCGACATGATTGCCGCCCAAAGTATCGGTATAGATCTGATCGCCGATGACAGCGATTTCGGAAAAGGGCAGCCCCAGCCGCGCTGCACCCATACGGAATCCGCGCGAGAGCGGCTTGAGCGCGCGTCCCTGCCACTCAATATTGATGGACTCGGCAAAGATGCGTACACGGGTTCCGTTGTTGTTCGAGAGAAGCATGGGGTGGATGCCTGCCTTGCGCAGGCTGTCGAGCCATGCGATGAGGCGTGCGTTTCCGGTTGGCTGGTGGCGCGAAACCAAGGTGCCGTCCAGATCGATCAGGCAGCCGCGGATGCCGTGTGCCTGTAAAAATTCAGGGGTGATATCGGTTACGGTATCGAATACATAGCGTGGGGTCAACAAATGCTTCATGAGTTCCTCCTGTCATAAAAGTAAAACAGCACGCATAAAAATGGTGGTAAGTGTAAAAATGGAGGGTGGTCGCTTGATGGTGCAGGATCTGGTTTTGGTGTGTGCAGGTGCAGATAGCGTACATGCACGGGAAAGTGGTTTGCCGCTGCTGCAATTTGGTCTGCGGCTACAGGGGGATGGCGGAGTCGCGCGAACGCTGTTATCCTCAGGACATCAGGAATATCTGGGCGTAACAGAACAGGGATTGACACGGGTTACCCCCATCCTTTGCAGTCAACTGTTGGCAGAGGCCGATCGAGTGGAGGCAAAGGCGTTGTTCGTGGACTGCGAGAGTCATACACAGGCTGTGGATACTTTGCTGCACATGCTGGATGAACAAACGGAGAAGCACAAGATCCGGCTGTTTGTTCCGCTTTGTCAGGCGCAGTCGGTGACCCATGCCCATTTGGTTGCAGATACTGCGATTAGCGGCGGCTGCCTTCAGGAACGCTTCCAGAAACTGGTACACAAGTATCCGGGACGCATTGCAGCCGACCTCCGCGCCATTTCACGCGATTTTTTACTGCCGTCTGCGGATACAGAGGGGGCTCCCTTATCCACAAAGGAACGGGAAGCCTTGCAGACCCAGCTTGGGGTACAGCCGTTCTTTTCACGCGAATTGTGTGCGCGGTATTTCACCTATATGGACAGGGAAAACAATGGTCACTTTGTACTGTTCGATGATGCGGATACCTTGCAGGCGAAATGCAAGTGCCTCGAGCAGCTGTCTGTGTCTCCGATCTTTGCGCGATACAGCGATATCCGCGCGTTTTTGCCTATGCTTTGATGAGATCCGCGGTGGATGCGCCAACCAGTGCGATCAGCTCGTTTGGGTCACATTCGATCTGCCAGCCGATCTTTCCAGCAGACACCATGATCGTTGGCAAGATCTCTGCGATTTCGTGAAAGACAATGGGGAAGGGCTTTTTCATGCCCACTGGGGAGCATCCGCCGCGCACATAGCCCGTGAGGGGCAGCAGCTCTTTGACATGGATGAGCTCGACCGCTTTTTCGCCAACGGCTTTGGCAGCTTTTTTAAGATCGAGTTCTTCAGCGACAGGGATATCGAACACGAAGTGATTGCCACTTTTGCCGCGTGCAACCAGTGTCTTATAGACACATTCGGGGTTCTGACCGAGCAGCTGGGCAACCTGTACGCCGTCTACCGCTTCTTTTCCATGGGGGTAGGTATGAGGGGTATAGACGACCCCGTGTTGTTCCAAAATGCGCATGACATTGGTCTTTTCCATGCAATATCATCTCCTAAAATGGTATTATAACATGCTTTTGCCGTTACGCAAAGTAGTTGCCTGCAAAATTTCGCTGGTAATCTACAACAAATCAGTGTATAATGTCTGCAAAGCATAATAACATAATAAAATGTACACACAAAAATAGAGCGAGGTGAGAGGGCATGAAAAAAGGACTGTCCATTGGTGTGTTTGTTGTGGGACTTGCGCTGACGGCACTCAGTCTAACGGCTATGATTTTGGGCGCATGTGGTATGGGTGCGCGTGACCGAAATGAGATCTGAAGAAAATAGAGAAGTTCCCAATGCGGCAAAGATTGCTGTGTTGGGAATTTTTTTGTATAAAGGAGATGGGACTGCTGCATACTAGGAGAAACAAAGCAAGGAGGCGCAATCTATATGGAACAGGAGTATCCGAAGTATCAGTTTCCATCCTTTGATGAGATCGACAGCATAGAGGACTGTCATCGTGTACCGCGTGCCGATCCGGAAGGCTTGGATAAGGCAAAAACCTATACGGACATTTACAATATACCGCATGACCCACCAAATCGCGCAAAGCGTTAAAAATGCGTTCCGTCACATGGGTTAGGGGGCGAAAATGGCAATTCAGGCAGCAAAATTTTATTGCACGGGCATACCAGATTATGGAGTGCTCCAAGACCAGATGGCACGGATGCCGGGAATCACCCGAGTTGCCATTGACCGCCGAGCCGCTGGTGTGACAGTTGATTGGGAAGACACCGCCGTGACACCCCAGCGCATTGAACTGATGTTCAATGCATTGGGGTACCGGAAGTGTAGAACAATATAGGAAAGGAGAGGGCAAACGCCCTCTCCTTTGAGATTTTACAGGATCAGCAGATTCTTAGGTGCAAGGGTCAGCACTTGGTTGCCGTCCGCAGTCAAATACAACATGTCCTCGATGCGAACACCGAACTTGCCCGGCAGGTAGATGCCCGGCTCTGCCGTCACGACCGCGCCAGCCGGAAGCGGCTTGTCATTGCGGAAGGAAACGGTCGGTGTTTCATGGATGAACAGACCCACGCCATGACCGAAGCCGTGACCAAAGTAGTCACCAAAACCGGCGTCTGTGATGATCTTGCGGCCTGCACCATCCACCTCGCGTCCGGTCACGCCGGCCTTGGCGATCTCCATGCCTGCCAGCTGCGCCTTGAGGACGGTCTCATATACATGGCACATCTCATCGGTTGCCGTGCCAACGGCAATGGTACGGGTCATATCGGAGCAGTAGCCGTTATAGATACAGCCGAAGTCCATCGTTACAAAGTCGCCTGCCTCGATCGGCTTGTCAGAGGGCACACCGTGCGGCTTGGAAGAGTTGGTGCCTGAGACGACGATCGGATCGAAGGACATATTCTCTGCGCCGTGGTGCAGCATCAGATAGGTCAGGCGTGCCGCGATCTCACGCTCGGTCACACCTGGGCGGATATCGTTGAAGATCTCCTCCAGTGCAGTCTCTGCAATGCGCTGTGCCGCAATGATGTTTTCCAGTTCATCCGGTGTCTTGATCGCGCGAAGCTCATTCATAAGATCCTTCTGCGGAACGACCTCTGCCTTGAGGCTCTTGGACCAACTCATATAGTCCGCAAAGGTCAGGCAATCGTCCTCGAGTGCAACGGTATGCGCCTTGTCTGCCTCAACGAGCGGTACGATCACGTCTGCATAAGAGCGTCCGGTCTCGATCTCACGAACCTCGACCTCCTTGACGCTTGCGCGTGCTGCTTCGATATAGCGGAAATCGGTATAGAATACCGCTTCGTTCTGCGAGATATAGACCGCGCCTGCGGAGGAGCGGAAGCCGGTTGCATAATGACGGTTCTTGGGATCGGACAGGATAATGGCATCCAGCCCACGCGCACGGAGCACTTCCCGAATTTTTTCGATTCTCATAGTAACAACTCCTTTACAGCATCTACTGCTAATAAATAACTATTTTTTCCAAATCCGGCAATGACTCCGGCGCACACGGGGCCGATGACGGAGATATGGCGGAATTCTTCGCGTGCATGTACATTGGATAAATGCACCTCTACAACAGGCAGGCGCACCGCGGCGATCGCATCCCGAATGGCGATCGAGTAATGGGTATAGGCACCGGCGTTGAGGATGATCGCATCACAGTCTTTCTGTGCAGCGTGGATATGGTCGATGATTTCGCCCTCGGAGTTGGACTGGAACGCGATGCAGTCCATGTGATTTTTGCGGCACTTGTCGATCACTTCGGCATTGATGCCTGCCAGTGTATCTCGTCCATAAATACCCGGTTCACGCTCCCCAAGCAGGTTCAGATTGGGTCCGTGAAGGAGCAGGATCTTTTTCATTCTAACATGACCTCCCTTAGAATAAAGTAACGGATTCTATCAAGAAACTCATCACGGCAATGATAGCAGGCAGAGTGATGAGTGATAATAGCGTAGAGAGTGCAACTGTCTTGGTGGAAAACAGATAGTCGGAGCCGTGGATCTGCGCAAACATCGCAGCCGCGATCGCGCAGGGCGCAGCCGCACCCACAAGCAGAGTGAGCTTTGCAGTCGTGTCCAAGGGAATGAACAGGAGCACAAGCATCGTGCAGGCAGGGATGAGCAGGAGGCGTACCGCACTTGCTTTCCAGACCTCGCGGTCAAGGAAACAGCTTTTGAGATCGACCTGTGCCATATACGCGCCCAGCACCAGCATGGCGAGCGGGGTGTTGAGGTTTGCAAGGTGCGTCAGGGCAAGGCTTACATCAGCAGGCAGGGTAAACGGTGAGACAAAGAGCACAACGCCAAGTGAGGCGGCAACGATGCCGGGGTTGAGCAGGATACGTTGTGTGGAGAACCGGAAATTGCGATCGACCTGTGCGAGTCCGTAGGTCCAGAGTACGACCGCCATAGTGACGATATGCGCCGAGCCTAAGAATACACCGGTTTCTCCGAACATGGCACTGAGTAAGGGCAGAGCCATGAAACCGTTATTGGAAAATACAACGCACATGCGGCAGTCTCGATAGTTGTCGGGATGGCCTTTGCGATAGAGCGCGCCGGCAAGGGCTGTGGACAAGATGAATACAAGGATGGCGCACAGTAAAGTCAGGGCAAGGGTAGAGGCCAGAACTGGATCGAAAACTCGGTTAAAGGAGGAGAGAACACAGCATGGCATAATAAATGCATTCAGGAGAGTAGAAATTCGCGATGTTGTATGGTTATCCAGAATTTTGCGCCGGAAGAGCAGGTATCCGACGAGCATTAAAAGGAACATTACCAGAATTTGATGAAAGACGATCACACTGTTTTGCAGGATAGACATAAACAAGATCCTTTTATGAATAAAATGATTTTATATGGTTAGGACCTGTTTGAAAATAGACAAATTTTCGGTTTTTCAAACAGCCCCTGACAAACCAGAGCAGAAGTATTGCATAGAAGACAGCAGATGGGAGAAGGGGACACCCTGTCCAGATCGCCGCAGGAAACTTCTATTCCTATGATATCCTGCCGGATGGTCTGCTGTCAATAAGCATACTCGATTCTGGGCATGCATAGGATAAGCCATAAGGAGGATCGGGGCATGATGAACTGGAAACGATGGGTGTGTATCTGTACCTGTGCAGGGCTTCTTTCAGGGCAGGCGTTGGCACTGCCGGAGATGGGAGGGCTGAAGGCAAAATCGGCCGCGCTGTATGCGTCGGATGGCACGCCCTTATATGGGTACCATGAGGATGAGAAGCTGCAGCCGGCGTCGGTCACAAAGATCATGACGATGCTCCTCATAATGGAAGCGGTGGACAGTGGAAAACTCAAGATGACCGATCTTGTGACGGGTTCAGCGTATGCGGCATCCATGGGCGGTACGCAGATCTGGCTCAAGGAGGGCGAGCAGCTTTCGGTGGATGAGATGCTCAAGGCCATTGCGGTAGGGTCGGCAAATGACTGTGCGGTGGCGATGGCGGAGCATCTGGCAGGCAGTGAGGATTCTTTTGTGCAGCTCATGAACACGCGCGCCCAAGAGCTGGGGTGTACGGGCACGACCTTTGTAAACGCCAACGGTCTGGACACCGGCGGAAAGAAAACGATGACAACGGCGCATGATCTGGCACTCATTTCAGTCGAACTGCTGAAGCACCCAAAGATCATCGACTATACCAGTATTTGGATGGATACGATCCGAAATGGGCAGTTTGGTCTTGCCAATACCAATAAGATGCTCAAAAAATATGATGGTATGATCGGACTCAAAACCGGATATATCTCGGAGGCAGGCTTTTGTATTTCCGCGGCGGCGAAACGTGAGGGTTTGACGCTCATTGCCGTTGTGATGGCAGCACCGGACAAGGACGCACGAACAGCGGATGCCAGCCAACTTCTCAATTATGGGTTTGCCAATTTTGCGGCATACACACCCGATCTTTCGGAGGCGTGTGTCGAGCTGCCCGTTGTGCTTGGAAAAGAACCGTATGTTCCCATTTTGTGCGATACACCGGATACCATTACGATCGAGAAAGACCGCTTGGAGGGCATTACGATCGCCTATGAGCGTCCGGATGTGCTTTCAGCCCCTGTGACGCAGGGGGAACAGATCGGGAAAGCGCGTGTCATGGATGCACAGGGCGAGGTGCTGCGCGAGATCCCGCTGCGTGTGGGCTGTGATGTGGAGCGTCAGGGCTTTTGGGATATCTTGGGGCTGCTCTGTCAGGCGGCTGGAGGCGGCAGGGAAAACGCCAAATAAAAATTTTGCATTCTGCTAAAAAAACATGGCACAACAGTTGTTTTTTTGTATAGAGTATGGTAACATAAATACAACCTCATTGGGTTCGGATCATAGAGAGATTCTGTGAACGAATTTGAACTAGGCTAGGAGGAAGTTACTATGGTAAAACTTATTATGGGCGGCGCAGGCACAGGCAAGACAAAGGCAATTATCGATCTGGTAAATACTGCGGTACAGGAAGAAAAGGGCAGTGTTGTATGTATCGCCAAGGGCGATAAGCTGAAATTTGATGTTGCACATGATGCACGCCTCATTAACGTCAGCGATTATTCCGTTGACAGCTATCCATCCCTGCTCGGTTTCGTTGCAGGCATGCATGCTGGCAATTATGATATTTCCAAGGTGTTTATCGATGCGCTCTACCGTATCGTGGATTCCAAGGATGCAAGCGATGCAGAAAAGTTCCTGCTGGATCTGGATGCATTTGCAGCAAAGCATAGCGTGGATTTCGTCGTTGCACTGAGCGAAGAAGAGATTCAGGCAACTGACATTATGAAGAAGTATCTCTAATCAGAGATGGCTTGCAGAAGTGCTGGAATTGGTAAGATTTTCCTCTCTTACATAATAATGGCAGCAGAGGGAGAAAACCGCAGAAGGACTCTGTTCAGACGTATGTATATTTATTGACGCAATCCACAAGATTGCGTCAATTTTTTTGTTCGAAAATCATGGTGTTTGCATAAATCGTAAAAAACCTTCGGGAAAGGCTTTTGTTTTTCTGTAAAGTCAGCTATAATAGAAACAAGTGCATAGGGGAAGTCTATGCATTTAGAGTGCAGAAGAAAGGCGGCGCAGCCAAATCATGCGTACTACGAAAAAACGTACTCCGTGGCAATGGATAGCAGTGGCTGGACAGCTTGGTTTTTCCATCGTGACACCGATCGTACTGTGTACCGTGGCAGCATATTGGCTTTCCGAACGGTTCGCTCTTGAAAGCTGGGTGGTCATTCCCGGGATCTTTTTGGGACTTGGAGGCGCGGCAGTATCCTTTCTAAAGGTCGTTCGCGCTTTGCAGACTGATACACAGGAACAGGAGGATAAAGATGCCTGATTATGCCATTGCAAACGAAGAACTGCGGCGGCTGATAAAAGGGGTCGTTCCGGTCGCACTCATCGTATTTGGAGTTCTGGTGCTCCTGCGGCAGCCTGTACTTCCGGTTGCCGTTGGCGCAGGTGCAGGCACTGCATTTGCGCTTTGGAGTTTTTATTTGATGAGCCGCAGCGCGGTGCGCGCGGTCTGGCAGGGCGATCCTGCGCGAGCGAGCAAAATGATGCAGCGTTCCTATGCAGTCCGCTATGCAATGACGGCTGTGTTTTTGGTTCTGATGATCTGGATCGACTGGGTCAATCTGCCAGCTGCTGTCATAACTCTTTTTTCACCGAAAATCACTTTTATGATTTTGAACTTACTAAAGAAAGGAGGGGAACTGTAAATGGATACAAATATCAGTGGTGCTCGTGTCCTGTGGGAATCTGATTTTACACTTCCGCTGTTCGGGCACATCTCCATTACGGAAACGATGGTCAACGCATGGATCGTTATGCTCATTATTTGGGGGGCTTGTATTTTCTTTACGCATAACCTGCAAAAGGTTCCGAAAGGAAAGCAGGCATTTATTGAAAAAGTCATCGAGATGCTCGATAATCTGGTCGAACAGAATATGGGGAAGGGCTGTCAGCACTATGCGCCCTACATCATGACACTCATGCTGTCCTCTATTCTGGGTACATTGGTATCAATGATCGGACTGCGTTCGGTCACCGCGGACCTCAACACGACTCTGGGATGGGCTCTTATGACCTTTGCTCTGATTATCTATACCAATCTGCGCTACAAGGGTCTTGGCGGTTATCTCAAGGGACTGCTTGAGCCGATTCCGGTGATGCTTCCGCTCAATATTTTGAGTGAGATCGCAACACCTGTATCAATGGCATTCCGTCACTTTGGTAATATCGCAGGCGGTATGGTTATCAGTACCCTGATGCTTGGTGCGTTGGGTGCACTGTCCGGTGCCATCCATCTGCCGATCCCGCTGCTGCAGATCGGTATTCCGGGCGTTCTGTCCCTGTACTTCGATTTGTTCTCGGCAGGCATTCAGGCGTTTATTTTCAGCATGCTGACAATGGTTTATGTCGGCTCGGCGCGTCAGGCATAAACGCGCGCGTTTCAAATTTTGTCAACAGACCATTTGTATGATGGTTCTGAGAAAAACATCTTAGGAGGAAATAAGTTTATGGATCCGAAAGCATTTGTAGCAGGTATGTCCGCTCTGGGTGCAGGACTCGCAATGATCGCAGGTATCGGTCCTGGTGTTGGTGAGGGTTACGTTGCAGGTCAGGCTTGTTCCGCGATCGCACGTCAGCCGGAGGCACAGTCCGATGTTACCCGTACCATGATCATGGGTATCGCAATGGCGGAGTCTACTGGTATTTACGCACTGGTTATCGCACTGATCCTGATCTTTGCAAACCCGCTGCTGGGTCAGTTCTAATTGACACAAAGCGAGTAAAAGATCGAAACTTCCATTTCGGAAGGAGGAAAACCAGTGGAAGAATTAACAAGAGCGTTCGTTGACCTTGATTTGTGGACACTGTTTGTTGTAATCTGTAACACACTGATTACATTCCTTATCGTGAAGCATTTCCTGTACAAGCCACTGCGTAAGATGCTCGCAGCACGCGAGCAGGAGGTTCGTGATCTCTACACCCACGCAGAGACCGACCGCCGTGAGGCAGAGGCGATGAAGCGCGATTATACCGCTTCGATTGCAAATGCAAAGCAGGAGGCAGCTGAGATCGTATCGACTGCGCAGAAGCGTGCCGAAAAGCGCGCGGAGGACATCGTTCAGCAGGCGAACCATGATGCGGCAGCAGCAAAGCAGCGTGCGGAAGAAAGCATCGAACAGGAACGCAAGAAGGCGATGAACCAAATGAAGGATGAAATCGCGGATCTGTCCATGCTGATCGCATCTAAGGTGGTCGAGCGTGAGGTCAATCCGGACGATCATAAGCGTTTGATCGACGATTTCATTGATAAGGTAGGGTGAGTGCCGTGGCAACCGTTGTCAGTGAGCGTTATGCGCTATCCTTATATGAAGTAGCCAAAGAAGAAAATCTGGCTGCTTCGATGTGTGAGGCTCTGGGAGAGGTATCTGCACTCTTTGCAGAATATCCCGATTACCTTAAAGTCCTGACAACACCCTCGATCGGTATGGAAGAAAAAAAGCAGACCATTCGCGCGGTGTTTGAAAACCAGCTGCACCCCTATCTGCTCAATTTCCTGCTGCTTTTGACTGAAAAGCGGCGCATTGGGCTCATTCATGAGATGGCGGCAGCGTATCAGGATCTCTATTATCTGGACGAGGGCATGTGCGGCGTGACTGCGGTCACCGCTGTTGCACTGACCGATGACCAGATGGAAAAACTCAAAAATAAAATGGCTCAGGTGACCGGCAAGAAGATCGTCCTTAAAAATAAGGTTGATCCGCATGTAATTGGCGGTGTATTGGTGCGCATCGAGAACAAGCAGATCGATGACACCGTAAGATCCCGCCTCAATGGAATTGCGGCATCTCTGGGTCAAATAATTGCGTAAGAAAGAAGGTGACTTCATGGATTTACGCCCTGATGAAATCAGCACGATAATCAAACAGCAGATCACCAATTACCAGTCTCAGATCAAGCTGCAGAACGTTGGTACGGTTGTATCTGTTGGTGACGGTATCTGTCATATTCACGGTCTGGAAGACTGTATGTCCGGCGAGATGCTGGAATTTGACGGCGGTGTTTATGGCATGGCGCAGAACCTTGAGGAAGATCTGGTCGGTGCCGTATTGCTCGGCTCGGATCAGAATATCCGCGAGGGTGACACAGTCAAGCGCACCGGCCGTATCGTAGAGGTTCCGGTTGGCGAGGCAATGCTCGGCCGCGTTGTAGACGCGCTGGGTATGCCGATCGACGGCAAGGGCCCGATCGAGACAAGCCAAGCACGTCCGATCGAGTGTCCGGCACCCGGCATCATCGAGAGAAGTCCGGTAAATGTACCGCTCCAGACTGGTATCAAGGCTATTGACTCCATGATTCCGATTGGTCGTGGTCAGCGTGAGCTGATCATCGGTGACAGACAGACTGGTAAAACAGCGATCTGTCTGGATACGATCATTAACCAGAAGGATACAGGTGTAATTTGTATCTATGTTGCAATCGGTCAGAAGCGTTCGACCGTTGCACAGGTTGCAGAGACACTGGCTGCAAACGGCGCAATGGATTACACCATTGTCGTTGCTGCAACCGCGTCTGAGTCTGCACCGCTCCAGTATATTGCGCCATACTCTGGCTGCTCCATTGGTGAGTACTTTATGCACAAGGGTAAGGATGTACTGGTGATCTATGATGACTTGTCCAAGCACGCGGTCGCTTACCGTGCACTTTCCCTTCTGCTCCATCGTCCGCCCGGACGTGAAGCATATCCTGGCGATGTATTCTATCTGCACTCCCGTCTGCTCGAGCGTGCAGCCAATCTTCAGGATGGTGGCTCCCTGACGGCTCTGCCGGTCATCGAGACACAGGCAGGCGACGTTTCTGCCTATATCCCAACCAACGTCATTTCCATCACCGACGGTCAGATCTTCCTTGAGACTGAGCTGTTCAATATGGGTGTCCGTCCGGCAGTCAATCCGGGTATCTCGGTATCCCGTGTAGGTGGTAATGCACAGACCAAGGCAATGAAGAAGGTATCCGGTACGTTGAAGCTGGCATATTCGCAGTATCGCGAGCTACAGGCATTCTCCCAGTTCGGTTCCGATCTGGATGCAGATACCAAGGCACGTCTGGCACAGGGTGAACGTATCGTTGAGGTACTCAAGCAGCCGCAGAACAGCCCGATCACGGTTGAAAAGCAGGTTGTTATCATTTTCGCAGTCGTAAACAAGTACCTGATCGATATTCCTGTAAACCAGATCGCTGAGTTCCAGAACGAATTGTTCGATTATCTGGAGGCAAACAACAGCGATATTCTGGATTCCATCCGTGAGACCAAGTCTATTGACGGTGTGAAGGACGCGCTCCCGAAGGCGATTGAGGCGTTTAAGGCAAAATTCCTTGGCGAGCATTAAAGGAGGCATCTGAGAATGGCTTCCGGAAATATGAAGGATATCAAGCGGCGTATCCGAAGCGTTGAATCGACCATGCAGATCACGAAAGCGATGGAATTGGTCGCATCCAGCAAGCTGCGCCGCGCAAAGGAGCGCGTAGAACAGGTAAGACCCTATTTCTATGCGCTTCAGGAAACCGTTTCTCGTGTTCTGCGTGAAAATCGCTTTTCCAGCGTTTACACCGAGCAGAGAGCGGTGAAAAAAAGTCTGTTTGTGGTCATCGCAGGTGACCGCGGTTTGGCAGGCGGCTACAATGCCGGTGTGCTCAAGCTCGCAACTGCCGAGATGGCAGACAAGCAGGTGTCGGTCTTGACCATCGGCAAGAAGGCTCAGGAATATTTCGGCAAGCGCAGCTATGAGGTGCTTGCAGATTACCCAGGGGTTGCTGAATCAATGACCATTTCGGAGATCCACCCGATCACAGCCGATCTGCTTGCACGCTTCCGTGCAGGTGAGATCGATGAGATCTATCTATGCTATACAGCATTCGTTTCCCCAATGACACAGGAGCCGCGCGTTGTACGCCTGTTGCCTGCTGTCTCTGCCGATGACAGCAAGGTCACAGACAAGAAGCAAGGTCTTGTGGAATGCGATCCATCGCCGGAAACCGTGCTGAATGCGATCATCCCAGAGTATATCAGCGGTACGATCTATGGTGCCGTGGTAGAATCCTATGCGTCCGAGCAGTCTGCACGCCGTATGGCAATGGAGTCCGCTTCGGATAATGCAAGCGAGATGATCGAAAGTTTGAATCTGTCCTATAACCGTGCCCGTCAGGCGGCGATTACGCAGGAAATTACTGAGATCGTTGCAGGCTCTGGCGCAGTGGGCGGTTAATCCACTTTACTAGATTTAGGGAGTTTTGCAAATGAGTGAACAGAATATTGGTACCGTTGTCCAGATCATTGGACCGGTACTGGATATCAAATTTCCCGCAGACGCCCTGCCGAAACTGCTGAATGCGATCACCATCGACGCGCCCGATGGGCATACCGTGACCGTAGAGGTTGCGCAGCACATTGGTCAGGATACCGTTCGCTGCATTGCGATGCAGTCTACGGACGGTCTCGTCCGCGGAATGGATGCAAAGGACACCGGAGCACCGATCACGGTACCGGTTGGCCGTGAAAATCTGGGTCGTATCTTCAACCTGCTCGGTGCTCCGGTCGATAACAAGCCGGAGTCCGGCGCAGCAGAGCGTTGGCCGATCCATCGTGAGGCACCGGCTTATGAGGATCAGCAGCCGCAGACTGAGATCCTGGAGACCGGTATCAAGGTCGTTGACCTGATTGCGCCATACGCAAAGGGCGGCAAGATCGGTCTGTTCGGCGGTGCAGGCGTAGGTAAGACCGTTATCATCATGGAGCTCATCAATAACATTGCCAAGCAGCATGGTGGTATCTCGGTATTTACCGGTGTCGGCGAGCGTACCCGTGAGGGTAATGACCTGTATAATGAAATGCAGGAATCCGGCGTTATCGACAAGACCGTTCTCGTGTACGGTCAGATGAACGAGCCGCCCGGAGCGCGTATGCGTGTTGCACTGTCTGGCCTGACCATGGCAGAGTACTTCCGTGATGTAGAGGGTCAGGATGTGCTGTTGTTTATCGACAACATCTTCCGTTTCACTCAGGCAGGTTCCGAGGTTTCGGCACTTCTCGGCCGTATGCCTTCGGCGGTAGGCTATCAGCCGACGCTGGCAACCGAAATGGGTGCATTACAGGAGCGCATCACTTCGACCAAGAAGGGTTCTATTACCTCGGTTCAGGCTGTTTATGTGCCTGCCGATGACCTGACTGACCCGGCTCCGGCAACGACCTTTGCGCACCTCGATGCAAAGACCGTTCTTTCCCGTCAGATCGCATCTTTGGGTATCTATCCGGCTGTAGATCCGCTGGATTCTACTTCCCGTATCCTCACACCGGAAATGGTTGGCAAGGAGCATTATGAGGTTGCCCGTGCTGTGCAGACCATTCTGCAACGCTACAAGGAGCTTCAGGATATCATTGCAATTCTGGGTATGGATGAGTTGTCTGATGAGGACAAGCTGACCGTTGCTCGTGCGCGTAAGATCCAGAACTTCCTGTCTCAGCCGTTCTCGGTTGCAGAGCAGTTCACCGGTATGTCTGGTAAGTATGTACCAGTCAAGGAGACGGTACGCGGCTTTAAGGAGATCCTGGAGGGCAAGCATGATGATCTGCCCGAGTCGGCGTTCCTGTTCGTCGGCACCATCGAGGAGGCAGTGGAGAAGGCAAAGAAGGGAGCATAAGGTATGGCTACCTTTCGTTTGCGCGTCCTGACTGCGGAGAAAAAGTTTTTTGAAGGCGATATCGATCGCTGCATTGTAAGAACTGTCACAGGTGATGTGGGCATTCTGCCCAATCACGTTGCCTATCTGGCACCGTTGGGAGTGGGTGGTTTGACCATTTATCAAAATGGGAAGCCGAGACTTGCGGCGGTTACAAATGGCTTTATCGAGGTAAGCGGTGGTCAGGCAACGATCATTGCACATACCTGTGAATGGGCAGACGAGATCGATCTCAACCGTGCGGAGCAGGCAAAGAAGCGTGCAGAAGCACAGGTGCAGTCGAGTAAGGCTGGAGATACAGAGTTTGCACATGCACAGATCAAGCTGAAAAAGGCAATGAACCGTATCCGCAGTGCACAGAAATAAATAGAACAAGGCTGTCGCAGAATTGATATTCCGCGGCAGCCTTTTCTTATGCTAAAAGACGTTATACAGGTGTGGGAATTGCAGTTCGGACAGATGCCGGAGCATACCCGTTAGTTCCGCAACTTGCAGACGGGTTTCATTTAGATCCTGATTCCTGGATGCCTGAAGCGCACGAACAAACAGATTTTCGATCTGATCTACTTCCGTGTGTGCAATCATTGCACTCAAAGTAGTTTTTTTTTCGCTCCATTGCTGGTAGCTTTCATACAGGATCGCAGGATCTGTCTGTCCGGAGACGGCGGCAGCCAGCGTATCGGCTGTGTTGGAAACCGTCCAATATTCTGCAATACAGCCAAATAAAATCAGACCAAACAGTATACAGGCAGCAATAAGACGTTTCATGGCTCCTCCTTTCGCTGGATAAACTGATTTCCACAATCATCAAGGGTCATCAGGAACACGTCAGAAATACGCGGGATATTTGCCTTTTTGACACGCTTTTCCAGATCTGATACGGTCAGATTCAGCTGATCCAGACTGCCAGGCACGGGGCGTCCCTCAGTAATGACAATAAGCGGAAGCCCGATATCAGGCGGCGTGTGGTTGATCATCTCGGCGGTGACAGGCTGCATAGGCTGTTTGAGCACATAGGACATACGCCCGTTGGTTTCCAGAATGCCATATTTCACATCGGAAATGGATTGTATATCATCCTGCCGTAATGCCTCTATGATCTCATCGGTTGAGATGCGCAGCTCACGCAGTTTTTTCACATCCAATTCACCATGCCGGATCAAAAGTGCGGCTTGTCCATTGACCATACGACGCAGACGGCGGCTTTTGAGGCAGAGGTAGGAAACCAGAATTTCGATGGAAACCAGTACTGCCATGGGGATCAGTCCTGATGTCAGAGGAACACCAAGATCCTGCATGGGAACCGCGGCAAGTTCGGACAGTAGAATCGTAATGACAAGATCGGACGGCTCAAGCTCACCGATTTGCCGCTTGCCCATGAGCCGTATGGCGAAAATGATCGCAACATAGAGAACCAATGTACGCATGAGGGAGACGGACATGAAAATGCCTCCTTTGTTTGAATTTCTGATTTATTGTTTGTGAAAACACTTAAAATTATGCAGAATGTCGGAAGATTTTCGTTGACAAAAGTGTAAAAGGATTTTATAATGGGAACATAGCAGTTGAACCATATATTGGAAAATGCAGGGAATGGGACAGTAACCCCAGATCTTTTTTAGAGAGTCACCGGTCGGTGGAAGGTGACAAAGAGATGGTGTGTGAACATCACCCACGAGCGGCTCGAATGAAATTTTTGGGAGTAATTCGAGACGGATGCCACCGTTATCAGGCAAGCGTATAGCACGGGAAACGCTGTGCTGTAGGTGTAGAGTGGCTGTCGGTTTTCCGATGGCAAGTAGAGTGGTACCGCAGAGAACCGATCCGGTCTTTGTCTCTTGATATAGAGGCGAAGACCGTTTTTTTAAATGATTTGGAAAGGTGAGATGGCAGATGAAACTGAGCGGCGCACAGATCTTGTGTGAAACCTTGTTGGAACAAGGTGCTGACACGATTTTTGGTTACCCGGGTGGTGCAGTCCTAAATATTTATGATGCACTATACCAGTATCAGGATCGCATCCGTCATATCATCACGGCGCATGAGCAGGGCGCAGCCCATGCTGCAGACGGATATGCGCGCGCAACCGGAAAAACCGGCGTGGTGCTCGCGACCTCCGGCCCGGGGGCAACGAATCTGGTCACAGGGATTGCAACTGCATATATGGATTCCGTGCCAATGGTAGCAATTACAGGCAATGTCGGCGTTCCGCTGATTGGCAAGGACTCTTTTCAGGAGGTCTACATTGCAGGCATCACAATGCCCATTACAAAGCATAACTTTGTAGTTGGACGGGTGGAGGAACTGGCAGACACCGTGCGTGAAGCCTTTCAGATCGCGCAGAGTGGGAGACCGGGACCGGTTCTCATTGATATCCCGAAGGATATCACCGCCGCAATGTGTGAATATGAACCAAAACCAGCCGTACAGCCAACGGAAGAAGGATTTGTGGTTGCAGACGAGGACCTTCGGCGCATTGCCGCAGAGATCAATGCGGCACAGCGTCCGGTCATCTACTACGGTGGTGGTATCGTTGCATCCGGTGCATATCAGGAGCTTTTGGAGCTCATGCACAAGGCAGATATTCCGGCAGCCGGTACGATCATGTCACTGGGCAGCCTGCCGGCTGAGGAGCCGCTGTATCTTGGCATGGTCGGTATGCATGGTAAGGTGTCTTCCGGCTGGGCAGTCGATCGCGCGGATCTGCTGCTGTCCATCGGCGCACGCTTTTCCGATCGCGTCGCAACCAATATTGATCGTTTTGCACCCAAGGCGCGTGTTATCCATATTGATGTCGATGCAGCGGAGATCAATAAAAATCTACCTACAGATGATTTTTTGGTATCCGATGCAAAGACGTTCCTTGCAGGGGTACTGCCGTATGTCAGGGAGGCGAAGCACTCCGAATGGCGGGCACAGATCGACGTGTGGCGCGAGAAGCTGGATTATAAGCCGCAGGATGCAGCAGATTGTCTGCGCCCTCATCAGATTGTAAGGCTGTGCGCCGAGCTTGGCGGAGAGGATCTCATTTTCACGACCGATGTTGGACAGCACCAGATGTGGACGGCGCAGTATTGCGGCCGCAGTCATCCGAGACAGCTTTTGACCTCAGGCGGATTGGGCACGATGGGCTTTGGCTACGGTGCGGCGATCGGCGCAAAGGTCGCAAGACCCAACCAACCGGTTATCCATGTAACAGGAGACGGCTCGTTCCATATGAATCTCAATGAACTGTGTACGACTGTTACCTATGAATTGCCCGTCATCACCGTTATCATGAACAATCAGGTACTCGGTATGGTGCGGCAATGGCAGAGTATGTTCTATGAAAAACGCTATTCCTCCACAACGCTGGAGCGCAAGACCGACTATGTAAAACTCGCAGAGGCGTTCGGGGCGCAGGGCTTCCGCTGCACAACACCAGAAGAATTTAGAGCAGCTCTGACCAAAGCACTTGCGCATCAGGGGCCGACCGTTATCGACTGCGTGGTGGATCGGGATGAACGGGTTCTGCCGATGATTGCGGCAGGGCAGGATATCCGCAACATCATTGCAGATTAAGGGGGCGAAACCATGCACAGCAATAAATATATCGTGACCGCGCTGGTGCGAAACCATGCAGGTGTTCTGGCGCGTGTGGCAAGCCTGTTTGGACGGCGTGCGTTTAATATCGATTCGCTGACTGCTTCTGCAACGACGGACGCGAAGGTGTCGCGTATGTCCATCATCGTCACAGCGGACGAGAAGATTCTGGAGCAGGTGATGAAGCAGGTCTCCAAACTGCATGAGGTTATTTGGATCAAGCAGCTGGATGAGGAAGACAGCTACTGCAAGGAACTTGTGTTTGTAAAAATGTCCACACCTGATGCACTCAGCCGCAATGCGATCCGCGAGATTGCGGAGGTGTATCATGCAAACGTGGTGGAATCGGTTGGCGATACGATGATTGTGGAACTGACCGAAGTTCCAAGCCGGATTGATGCCTTTTTGGATGTGATTTCCAACTTTGAAACCATTGAGATCTGCCGCTCGGGCGTGACTGCGATGGTCAAATAATTGTTTTTTATTTTTATATAAATAAGCACTTTTAGGAGGACAAAACCATGGTAAAGATGTATTATGATGCGGACTGTAACCTTTCTCTGCTCGAGGGCAAGACTGTAGCCATTCTGGGCTTTGGCTCGCAGGGGCATGCGCACGCAATGAACCTGCATGATTCCGGTGTCAAGGTCGTCGTTGGTCTGCGTCCGGGCTCCAACCATATCGCAAAGGCTGAGGCGGCTGGTCTGACCGTCAAGACACCGGCTGAGGCGGCAGCGGAAGGCGATATCATTATGATGCTCGTGCCGGATGAAAAGCAGGCAGATATCTACAAGGATGTCGTAGAACCCAATCTGAAGCCGGGCAATGTCCTCGGATTTGCACATGGATTCAATATCCATTACAAGCAGATCGTTCCTCCGGCAGATGTGGATGTCATCATGGTTGCACCAAAGGGACCAGGGCATACCGTGCGCCGTACTTATGCAGAGGGAGCAGGCGTTCCGGCACTTGCCTGCGTACATCAGGACGCTTCGGGCAAGGCGATGGATATCGCGCTGGCGTATGCGGCAGGAATTGGCGCAGGTCGTGCAGGCATCTTGGAATCCACCTTCCGCACGGAGACCGAGACCGATCTGTTCGGTGAGCAGGCTGTTCTGTGCGGCGGCGTTTGTGAGCTGATGAAGGCAGGCTTTGAGACACTGGTAGAGGCAGGCTATGCACCGGAAAACGCATACTTTGAGTGTGTGCATGAAATGAAGCTTATCATTGACCTTGTGAATGAGGGCGGCTTTGCAAAGATGCGCTATTCCATTTCGGATACCGCAGAATACGGCGATTACCGTACAGGTAAGCGTATCATCACCGAGGAGACTCGCAAGGAGATGAAGAAGATCCTGCGTGAGATCCAGGATGGTACCTTTGCTTCTGAGTGGATTCAGGAGAACCGTGCAGGCGGTCGCGCAAGATTCCTTGCTACCCGTCAGATGGAAGCGGAGACCGAGCTTGAGGAGACTGGTAAGAAGCTGCGCAGCATGATGAGCTGGCTCAAGAAGTAAGCAATGCACTTGGGACGGACGGCGGTGCCGCCCGTCCCGTTTTTTATATCAGGATGGAGGAAATCATTTTGTCTAAGAGAAGTGACCAGATCACCGCAGGCGCAGCGCGTATGCCCAACCGCTCCCTGCTGCGTGCATGCGGATTGACAGAAGAAGAAATGGAACGCCCGATCATTGGCGTGGTTTCGGCGTATTCTGAGATCATTCCGGGACATATCAATTTGGATAAGATTGCGAATGCGGTCAAGGCTGGCGTTTCCATGGCTGGCGGTACACCTGTAGTCGTGCCGGCAATCGGCGTGTGTGACGGCATTGCGATGGGGCATATCGGCATGAAGTTTTCTCTGCCGTCCCGTGAGTTGATTGCCGATTCCGTGGAAACTTTGGCGCAGGCACATCAGCTCGATGCGCTGGTACTCATTCCAAATTGTGATAAGATCGTACCAGGGATGATCATGGCAGCGGCAAGATTGAACATCCCGTCTATTGTCGTATCCGGCGGCCCAATGCTTGCCGGACGCTTTGACGGGGAGGAGATCTCGCTGTCCAAAACCTTTGAGACGGTCGGTGCCTATAAGGCAGGACTCGTCACGGAGGCACAGCTGCTGGAGTGTGAGACCGGCTCCTGTCCGGGCTGCGGTTCGTGCTCGGGCATGTATACCGCAAACTCTATGAATTGCCTGTCCGAGGCGATCGGTATGGCACTTCCGGGCAATGGCACCATTCCGGCAGTCCATGCCGCACGCATCCATCTTGCCAAGCATGCAGGTATGAAGATCATGGAGCTGCTGCACAAGGATATCAAGCCGCGTGATATCCTGACCCCACAGGCGTTCCGCAATGCACTGACCTGTGAGATGGCACTGGGCTGCTCGACCAACACCGTACTGCATCTGCTCGCGATCGCGCATGAGGCAGGGGTAGAACTGGATCTGCACTTGATCAACGAGTTGTCTGCAAAGGTTCCCAATCTGTGCCACCTTGCACCGGCAGGTCCGCACCATATCGAGGAACTGGATCGCGCAGGCGGTATTCCGGCAGTTATGCATGAGCTGACGCGCCGCGATCTGCTCGACTTGTCCCTTATCACAGCAACGGGAAAAACGGTTGGGGAGAATCTGGCAGGGGTCGAAAATCGCGATCCGCAGATCATTCGTCCGATCGATGCGCCGTACTCGGAAACAGGCGGTATCGCCGTGCTTTGGGGCAATCTGGCAGAGAATGGCTGTGTGGTCAAGCGTTCCGCAGTCGCGGCGGAGATGATGGTACACACAGGTCCCGCACGCGTATTCGATTCAGAGGATACGGCGATCGAAGCGATCTATGCAGGAAAGATCAACAAGGGCGATGTGGTCATCATCCGCTACGAGGGACCGAGGGGCGGTCCGGGTATGCGCGAAATGCTCAATCCGACCTCGGCATTGGCTGGCATGAAGCTCGATAAGGACGTTGCGCTTATTACGGATGGACGCTTTTCAGGCGCATCGCGTGGCGCATCCATCGGCCATGTATCACCGGAGGCGGCAGCAGGCGGTAATATCGCGCTGGTACAGGAAGGGGATACCATTGAGATCGATATCCCGAACAGCCGTGTGCATTTGGCTGTCACAGAGGAAGAACTGGCCTTACGCCGCGCGGCATTTGTCCTGCCCGAACCAAAGATCAAGACCGGCTGGCTGGGACGCTATGCGCGTCTGGTCTCCTCTGCGGATCAGGGCGCGATCCTGCAATAAAATCACATAGAAAGAAAACAAAGCAGGCTGTAACGATTACAGTCTGCTTTGTTTTCGGTACGCATTGGGGCTGAGTCCCGTCAATTTTTTAAAGCTCTGAGAGAAGTAGCTGGGGGAGGAGAAGCCCAGCATGCGGCTGATGAGCGACATGGAAAAATCATCGTTCTTGAGCAGCTGTTTGCCCTCCTCGATGCGCCGCGCGATCATGTAGTTGATGGGGGAGACCCCATACTCCTGCGCAAAGCTATGCGCCATGTGGTATTTGCTGACATGGACGAGATCGGCAAGGCAATCGAGCGTCAGATTTTCGGTGTAGTGTCCATCGATATAACGGCGTACCGCAGCACACAGCTGGGTGGATTTCTTGCGGATCGGGGCAAGGGTCGTGGCGAAATCGGTCTGCCGCATGAGCAGGATGATGAGTACCTCCATGAGATCCTGACAGACAAATTCATATCCGGCAGGCTTGCTCTCGATCTCTTTGAGCATGTTTTGCAGGTAAAATAGGATGCGTTCGCGCACGCTTTCAAAATTTATGATGCAGTAGCGGTCATCCTGTTCCTCGCTTACCGACAGTTCCAGACCTTCGACGCCCAACGCGATATACTCAAGCGGATTGTCGTTGAGGCTGATCTCCGTATGCGGAACGTTGGGGTTCACAACGACGAGATCATTGGCTGTAACGGGGTGTACCTGTTCCGCGATGCGGAACTGCCCCATGCCGTGCGTGACATAAAAAAGTTCGGAACAGGTGTGAGTGTGCAGGGTGCTGTGCCAGTCTCCGCCGTATTTGGCAGAAGAAATATACAGCAGCTTTGCGGCATTGCGGATGCCGTTGTTTTCGTGTGCGCCAAGTTCATATCTGTTTGTACTCATAGCCAACCCCCGTTTATAATTTATTGCACAGTCTGCGCCGTGAAAGCAAGATGATTATATACCATGCTAAAAAAAAAGACAAGTGGAACAGACAGAAATCATAGGAAATCTGTAGAAATCTAAAAAGTGTATATAGATTTCAGAGATATCAAGCAATATATACAAATATTAGCCGTTTGGTTTATGATAAATACACGAAAATAACTAAAATAGCAAGAAACATAAAAAACACCGCAAGAAAGAGATTGATAACACGCCGCAAAAAGATATACTGAAAACACAAGGACGGCATGAAAGATGTGCCGCAACGAGAAATAGGGAGGAAAACAAAATGAAGAAGAAAAGACTCTTAAGCGTTTTTCTATGTACATCGATGGTTGCCTCTTTGGTCGCTGGCTGTGGTGGTCAGCCGCAGGCTGATTCTGGCAGCAATGCAGATGCCGATGCACCAAAGGATGATGTTACGATCAAAGTTGCAGCACTTGAAACCGGCTATGGCTCTGACATGTGGAAAGAGGTTTGTGATGCCTTTACTGCAGAGACCGGGATCAAGGTTGAACTGACCACCGATAAAAAACTGGAAGATGTCATCGGACCTTCCATGCAGGGCGGCGATTATCCGGATGTGATCCATCTTGCAACCGGTCGTGAAGCTGCACTGACCGAGCAGTTCATCAAGGGCAACATGATCGCAGAAGTGACCGATGTACTGTCCATGCAGGTTCCGGGTGAGGATGCAAAGGTTTCCGACAAGATCGCTGGCGGCTTTACCGACACATCTCTGACCAACCCATACAACGATGGCAAAACCTATCTCATGCCAATGTTCTACTCTCCCTGTGGTCTGTTCTACAATGCAGGTCTGCTGGAGCAGAAGGGCTGGGCTCTTCCGACCACATGGGATGAAATGTGGGAGCTGGGCGACAAGGCAAAGGCTGAGGGCATTTACCTGTTCACTTACCCAACCACCGGTTATTTCGACACCTTCTTCTATGCACTGATGTACTCCGTGGGCGGACCGGAATTCTTTGACAAGGCAACTCGCTACGAGGAAGGCATCTGGGAGACTCCGGAAGCACAGAAGTGCTTTGATATCATTGCAAAGCTGGCAAGCTACACCAACCCGATCACACCGGCACAGGCAAACGATCAGGACTTCACCCAGAACCAGCAGCTCGTTCTGGACAACAAGGCGATCTTCATGCCCAATGGTACATGGATCGTTGGTGAAATGGCAGAAGCTCCGCGCGCAGACGGCTTTAAGTGGGGCATGACCGCACTGCCGGCAATCGATAAGGGCGGCGACAGCTACAGCTACACATGGTTTGAGCAGGCTTGGATCCCGTCTGGTGCAGAGCACATCGACGCTGCAAAGCAGTTCATGGCATTCCTGTACAGCGATAAGGCTTGTGAAGCATTTGCAAAGTCCAATGCGATCCAGCCGGTGCTGAACATTGCGGACAAGCTGCAGGGCGACAATGTACTGTTCTATTCGATCTATGACAATGGTGCAAAGGCTGCTATGGGTAACTTTGCTGCATTTGATGCGATCCCGGGCGTAGAAGTGCGTACTGTATTCCTCGATCCGGTCAACTCTCTGGTATCCGGCGATATGACCAAGGAAACTTGGATCAAGGGTATCATCGAAGGAAGCGACAAGATGCGCGCAAACCTGAAAAAGTAAGCAGATTGCAAGCGTAAGATTTTTGGTGGCGGCGGGCAGATGAAACTGTCCGCCGTACTTTATGAATCCTGCAAGGGAAAGGAACCAGTAGATATGAAAGAGAACAAAGGGTTAAAATGTTTCCGGTTCTTGTGCATTGCACCGGCAACGATCCTATTCTTTGTCTTTATGATTGTGCCAACCTTTAATGTATTTCGTATGTCGATGTACGAGAAGGGCGCATATTCTCCGAATGAGACATTTGTAGGATTCAAAAATTTCCAGACACTTCTTCAGGATGCGAATTTTATCCGCTCCATGCAGAACATGATCCTGCTCGTCGTGGTCGTTACCGTGATTACCTTCGCGTTCGCGCTCGTTTTTGCAGGCATCCTGAGCCGCGAAAAGATCAAGGGACAGAATTTCTTCCGCATCGTATTCTATATTCCGAATATCCTCTCGGTCGTTGTTATTTCGGGTATCTTCTCTGCGATCTATAAGCCGGAAAACGGTATGCTCAACAGCATAATCGGGTTGTTCCGCGATATGTCCGACCCGATCCTTTGGAAAGGGCAGTCGCTCGTTATGGTCAGCATCATCATTGCAATGGTTTGGCAGGCGATCGGCTACTACATGGTCATGTATATGGCATCTATGGCGAGCGTTCCGGAAAGCCTCTATGAGAGTGCCGGACTGGATGGCGCAAGCCGCGTGACACAGTTCTTCCAGATCACCATTCCGCTGATTTGGACCAATATCCGCACGACCCTTACATTTTTCATCATTTCTACCATCAATATGGCGTTTCTGTTCGTAAAAGCCATGACCTCCGGCGGCCCGAATGGTGCTTCCGATGTTGCGCTTAACTATATGTACAGCCAGAAGGACGCAGGGCTGTTTGGATACAGTATGGCGATCGGCGTTGTGATCTTCCTCTTCTCATTCGCTCTGTCTGCGCTCGTAAACAAGGTCACAGAACGTGAGCCGCTGGAATTCTGAGGAGGATATCTATATGAACAGCAAAAAGAATACAGGAGAAGGACTGTACAAGGTCTTTATTTATGTGGTGCTGTCCGCGCTTGCCATTACCATTTTGGTTCCGGTCGCGTGGGTGTTCATGGCATCCTTCAAACAGAACAGTGAGTTCTATGGCAATCCGTGGACACTCCCTCTGGGACTGTACTGGAAAAACTTTACCGATGCATGGAATACGGCAAAGATGGGCGAGTATATGCTCAACTCTGTGATCGTTACCGCGCTTGCGCTTGCACTTTTGCTCGTAATCGCCCTGCCTGCTTCCTATTGTCTGTCTCGTTTCAAGTTTAAGGGACGTAAATTCCTGAACACCGCCTTTATGGCAGGCTTGTTTATCAATGTAAACTATATCGTTGTGCCCATCTTCCTCATGCTGCGTGACGGTGATCTCTGGTTCAAGAAGCTGACAGGAGGTACATTCCTGCTCAACAATCTGGTCGTGCTTGCCGTTGTATATGCGGCAACCGCCCTGCCATTCACGATCTATCTGCTTTCCAGCTATTTCTCCACCCTGTCTCATGAGTATGAGGAGGCGGCGTATATCGATGGCGCAAGCTATAATATGGCAATGTGGCGCATTATTTTTCCAATGGCAAAGCCTTCTATCATCACGGTCATCCTGTTTAATTTCCTCTCGTTCTGGAATGAGTACATCATTTCCATGACCCTGATGAGCTCGGCAACCGGCGCAAAGACCCTGCCGGTCGGCTTGCTCACACTGATGCAGGCACAGCAGTCGGCAGCACAGTATGGCATTATGTATGCCGGTCTGGTTCTGGTTATGCTGCCAACACTCATTCTGTACATGTGCGTGCAGAAGCAGCTGACGGAAGGTATGACGGCTGGCGGACTGAAGGGATAAGGTGATCGTATGGAATTTTGGAAAGAACACATGACGCTGCGTGCACTGCTCATCGCTGCATTTTTTGTTGTGGGGCTTGTGCTTGTGATCGTTGGCTGGAAAATGACGGGTCAGCTTGCCGGACTGGGGCTTATGCTCGTGGGCGTTGTTGGGCTGCTGACCGCGTTGTTCCTTTATAACAAACCGTATCAAACACCAAGCAGAAAAGATTGAGGTGTCACTATGACAGAACAGAATAAAGATTTGAAGCATGGACGCGTGACCATCCCGACCAATCTGGATGTCGTGCCAGAAACGATCGAGATCCTGAAGCGTTGGGGGGCGGATGCCATTCGCGATTGCGATGGCACGGAATTTCCCGAGGAATTGACACAGGTGGGGGCAAAGATCTATTCCACCTACTATACCACCCGTAAGGACAATGCATGGGCGAAGGCAAATCCAGACGAGGTACAGCAGTGCTACATCATGACCGCGTTCTATACGGCAACAGGCGGCACGCTGGAGATTCCGCTGATGAAGGGCATCTCGGATGAGCTGATGCAGGTCAACACCAGAGATGATATCACACGCTGGTGGGAGGTCATCGACCGTACCACGGGCGAGGTGCTGACTCCTGACCAGTGGTGCTACAACGAGGAGACCGGCTGTGTGGAGATCGCAACGCCGCAGGCGTTCCATGAATATACCGTGAGCTTCCTTGCCTATATCATCTGGGATCCGGTACACATGTACAATGCCGTTACGAATGACTGGAAGGACTTTGAGCACCAGATCACTTTTGATGTACGCCAGCCAAAGACCCATCGATATACGATGGAGCGTCTGCGTAAGTTCTGCGAGGAACACCCGTATGTCGATGTCATTCGATATACCACATTCTTCCACCAGTTTACTTTGATGTTTGACGAACTCAAGCGCGAAAAGTATGTAGACTGGTATGGCTATTCCGCATCGGTCAGCCCGTATATTCTGGAGCAGTTCGAGCGGGAGGTCGGATATAAGTTCCGTCCGGAATATATCATCGACCAAGGTTACTATAACAACCAGTATCGCGTACCCAGCAAGGAATTCCGTGATTTTCAGGCATTCCAGCGCAGAGAAGTGGCAAAGCTGGCGAAAGAAATGGTGGATATCACCCATGAATGCGGCAAGGAAGCCATGATGTTCCTTGGCGATCACTGGATCGGCACAGAGCCATTCATGCCGGAGTTTGCCACCATTGGACTGGATGCCGTCGTTGGCAGCGTAGGCAACGGCAGCACCCTGCGCCTGATCTCAGATATTCCGGGTGTCAAGTACACCGAGGGACGTTTTCTGCCGTATTTCTTCCCGGATACCTTCCATGAGGGCGGCGATCCGGTCAAGGAGGCGAAAGAAAACTGGGTCACGGCGAGACGTGCCATCCTGCGTAAGCCCATCGACCGCATCGGATATGGTGGATACTTAAAGCTCGCGCTGGATTTTCCGGAGTTCATCGACTATGTAGAGAGCGTGTGCAATGAGTTCCGTGAGCTGTATGAAAATGCACGCGGCACAACACCGCATTGCGTCAAGACGGTTGCGGTACTCAATAGCTGGGGCAAGATCCGCAGCTGGGGATGCCACATGGTACACCATGCGCTGTATCAAAAGCAGAATTACAGCTATGCAGGTATCATTGAGGCACTGTCCGGCGCACCATTCGATGTGAAGTTCATCTCGTTTACGGATCTCAAGGAAGATCCGCATGCACTGGATACCGTGGATGTTATCATCAATGTTGGAGATGGCGATACGGCACATACAGGCGGTGCGATCTGGGAAGACGCAGAGATCACGGCAAAGATCCGTGAATTTGTTTACAATGGCGGCGGCTTTATCGGTGTTGGTGAACCGTCCGGTCACCAGCATCAGGGGCACTATTTGCAGCTTGCCGATATGATGGGTGTGGAAAAGGAGACTGGATTTACGCTCAACTATGATAAGTATAACTGGGAAGAACATCCGGAACACTTTATTTTGAAGGATACCACCAAGCCGGTGGATTTTGGTGAGGGCAAAAAGAGCATGTATGCCTATGAGGGCACCGAGATCCTGGTACAGCGTGAAAAGGAAGTACAGATGGCGGTCAAGGACTTTGGTAAGGGACGTTCAGTTTATATCAGTGGTCTGCCGTATAGCTTTGAAAACAGCCGTATCCTGTATCGCAGTATCCTTTGGAGCGCGCACAGCGAGGACGAACTCAATCGCTGGTTCAGCACGAACTTCAATGTGGAAGTACATGCTTACGTCAAGAACGGAAAATACTGCGTAGTCAACAATACCTATGAGCCACAGGATACCACGGTATACCGCGGCGATGGAAGCAGCTTCGAGCTTCACATGGAGGCAAACGAGATCTGCTGGTATGAGATCTGATTGCAGCATCATACACCCATTCCTCATTTCAGAAAGAATTGGTTCGGGATGGACAGCTTATATGATTAAAAATCCGATAAAAGGTATAATAAAAGAGATGGATCAAGTTTGATCCGTCTCTTTTTGTTGTGCCAGAGGCGCAGGAACATGGAACAGGCGATTGAAAACCATTTGGAAACGGTTTGGGAATCTTTATCAAAAAGCGCAGGTGAAAAATGTAAAATATGACGAAAAAAGATCGAATGATTGACAAAGTATTTGTTAAAGCATATAATATAGCCATAGTTTGTAAATTGGATTTATAAATAAATCTAATTTACAAAAATAAGAGAAGCAGATCTCAGAGAAAAGGCAGGAGAGGCACATGAAAAAGCGGTTGAAGCGCGGCGCAGGTCTTTTGTTAGCGGTATGTATCACAACAAGCACATTTGGAGGTACTTATGCAACTGCAGCATCGGCAAAGTATAAAATCGAGGATTTTGCAAATGTACTCGATGTAACAGCACGGCTGGACAATGAGCCGTATGGATACTACTCGACGAGCAGATACAATGTATTTTCCGATATGGGTGCATGGCATGGCTATCATCTGCATGCACTTGATGCGCTCGATGTTTATGGCGGATTTGCAGGGCCGCATATTCTGGCGCAGGATATCGGCATGAACCTGTCTGATTGTATCAACCGGCTGCAGCTGACTGATGCAGAGGGTAAAAAGATTGATCTGACCGGTGCAAGACCCTATATGGCGTATTATCCCGGACGTCTGATGCAGTACTATGAAGCAAGGGGACGCTATAAGGTCACACTGGAGCTGATCTTTGTCAGTGGAAGGACCAGTCTGGTACGCACGCAGATCGAAAATTATCAGGATGAGCCGCTGGTACTCAATGTTGGATGGAATGGACGTATTTTTGCAGAGAATAAGATGGGTGCCAAGACTTATCCCACGAATACCAGTTTAGGTGCCATCGATAACGGTGTGCAGGTCTCCTTTGCTGGAGATACCAAGGCATGGACGACCACACCAGAAATGAAATATGCCATCAGGCACAGTGAAGCGGTCAGCACAGAGGTTGCTGCGGATAAGCTGAGTTATGTTTCCAAGGCGGCAAAGCCGATCACCATTGCAAAGGGCAAGCCTTATGTGACCTATACCGCAGAGAGTTTCACCTTTACCAAGGATGAGGCGGAAAAGGAAGGCAAGGCGGTGCAGACCCTGCTGGCAAATCCGGAAAAGGCATTCGCAGACAACCGTACCAGATGGGAAGGGTATCTGAACAAAACCTTTGACCAGCCGGACAATGTAACCAAGCCCTATAAAAATGCAGCTGTAAAGGCAATGGAGACCCTTGTCACCAACTGGAGAAGTCCGGCTGGCATGTTCAAGCACAGCGGCCTGACCCCGTCCATGTCGTATAAGTGGTTCAATGGTGTGTGGGGATGGGATACTTGGAAGAATGCCGCCGCTGTGGCTGCGTTCGATCCTGCGCTGGCAAAGGACGGTATCCGCTGTATGTTCGATCACCAGATCCAGTCCACAGACCGTGTAAGACCACAGGACGCAGGTGCGATTTTTGACTGCTTCAGCTACTCGGAAGATTCGGCAAACTACCGCAACTCCAAGCCGCCGCTTGCTGCTTGGGGTGTATGGAAGGTCTATCAGGAATCCAAGGACAAGGCGTTTTTAGAGGAAATGTATCCGAAGCTTGTGGCGTATCACAACTGGTGGTACACCAATCGTGATACAGACAAGAATGGTGTTGCAGAGTATGGCGCGATGGTGGACGATCTGCATTATCAGCGAGACGAAAACAAGCAGATCAAGAAAGATGAGAACGGCAAGCCTCTGCTCGATGTAGAAGCGATCATTGAAGCAGCTGCTTGGGAAAGTGGCATGGACAATGCAACACGCTTCGATCAGGAAGGCAGCGGCAAGGACGATATCGGGGTGCAGGTATTTGAAAATACCGATGCCCAGGGCAAGGTCGTTGGCTATTCCATCAATCAGGAATCGGTCGATCTGAATGCGATGCTCTATGCGGAAAAGGCGTTCCTCAAGTCCATTGCACTCGAGCTTGGTAAGACAGAGGATGCAAAGAAGTATGAAAGTGAAGCTGTGAAGCTGGCTGCATACATCAATGAGAAGATGTGGGACGAAAACACAGGCTTCTACTACGATCTGCAGACAAACAAGGATGGCTCACAAAAGAAACTCCTGACCAACCGCGGCAAGGGAACTGAGGGCTGGATGCCGCTTTGGGCAAAACTGGCACCAAAGAACCGTGCAGAGAAGGTCAAGAACAATATGATGGACACCAATAAGTTCAATCTGCGTGTACCAATGCCGACGGCATCTGCGGACAATGCAAAGTTCAGCCCGTATCAGTACTGGAGAGGTCCGGTGTGGCTGGATCAGGCACTCTATGGCGTAGAGGCTTTGCAGAATTATGGCTATGAAGCTGAGGCAAGAGAGCTGGCATATAAACTCTTTGATGGTGCAGAGGGCGTTCTGACCGATGGCCCCATCCATGAGAACTATAATCCGGTTACAGGTGAAGGTCTGCATACCAGAAACTTCAGTTGGTCGGCTGCGGCATATTATATGCTCTATCAAAATGCATTGGCAGACACCAATCCGTCAACACAAACTGGTATTCCAATGAAATAAAGGGGAAAGGGTGCTGTGCCTTGGGCAACAGCACCCTTTTGGGCCCAAGAGAGGCGAACGCAATGAATATTACAGAAAAAAGTGTCAATCAGGAAAAACAACAGAGGATCAATCGCGCTCTGGTTTTGCAGCTGTTACGGCAGCAGAAACTGGCATCGCGCGCGGATATTGCCAAACTTTCTGGATTGCAGCGTGCAACGATTTCGAATATCGTGCGTGAGCTCATGGATCTTGGACTAGTCGTGGAAAGCGGATTTCTGTGCAGTGAGCATGGGCGGCGTTCCATCGGCATACAGATCAACGGAAAGCGTGTGGGTGTGATCGGCGTCATGGTCACCAGAGAATGTTTTGGTATCAGCCGGATCGGTTTGTGCGGTGAATTGTTCGAGACGGAATATTTTCAGCTTAGGAAAGGGGATTCTGTTGCGGAAAGCCTCAAGCGGCTCAAGCTGGAAATCAATCGTATGATCCTTGCCCATCCGGAATTTCGGGTGCTGGCGGTCGGGTTTGCAGTCCCCGGGCCCTACCGTATGGAAGGTGACGAAATGATCTTTATCACCAATTTGAAGGGCTGGGATGGCGTGCCTGTTCGCTCCCTGCTCCAGCAAGGGATCACGGTGCCTGTATTTACCGAAAACGATGCCAATGCCGGTGCAATGGCGCAGTTTTGGAGCCATGAGACCGAACTTACCAAAAAAGATCTCATTTATATCGTGGCAGGGCAAGGGATCGGCTGCGGTATGATCTCGGACGGTGTGATGCTCAAGGGGGCGATGGGGATTGCAGGTGAGATTGGACATACCACGATCGACTGCCATGGCCCGCGGTGTGCATGCGGTAATTATGGCTGTCTGGAGCTGTATGCCTCTGTGCTGGCACTCAAGGATCGAATTGGAGCAAGACTCAGAGCAGGAGAGCGGTCGATGTTGTCCCTGTGGGATCTGGCGCGTCCGGATGCAAAGGCCGCGATCAAGGAAGCGTGGGACAAGGAAGATCGGCTGGTATGTGAGGAGTTTGAAAAGACCTGCGAATATTTGGCGATTGGTCTGGTCAGTCTCATCAACCAGATGGATCCAGAGGTGGTTATTTTGGGGGATGCGCTTGCCGAGATCGGTGGAGTCCGGATGCTGGAGATCGTACAGCGCGAGGTCAAGGCGCGGATACGACCGATCATCTGGGAAAATCTGCGGATCGAACTGAGTACCTTGTCGCAGAATCCGATCTTACTCGGAGCAGGGGCGATCGCGGTACAGCATATTTTTGAAGACCCCATAGCATTCGTGCAATAAAAAATGCGCAGGCATCTTACTGCCTGAGATGTACTCTGTAAGGTGGCATCTGTTCTACTATCTTATATTTGCAGGATATAAAAAATAGAAAACCGAAAATTGAAACAAAAAAATCTGCTGAGATCCCTCTGACGGAGGTTCCAGCAGATTTTTTGAACTTCTAAATTTGGATTTTCACATCAGGCCTTGATGACGACTGTACTGATCCAGCAAATCTCAAGAGTTTAGCTGTTAAGATGATTGGAATAGATATAACACCATCCTCAATCATCAAAATAAAATAAGTCCTCAAATTTTTTATCAAGTGCAATACACAAAATCAGTGCTAACTTTGCTGTTGGATTAAACTGCCCAGTTTCAATAGAGCATATTGTATTCCTTGACACACCGACCAGTTCGGCCAGAGCAGCCTGAGATAACTTCTTTTCACTTCGGGCATCTTTCAAGTGGTTTTTTAAGATTAAACTGTCATCCATAATCTCACGTCTATTATCATTTACCAAATAATTGCATAATGCCTGCAACGGTTACCCCTATGGTAACAACTGAGGCAAGAACAAGCAAGGCTAGGGAACCGAATGTGTGCCTATCTTTCCAACAGGATAGCGCATCTCCTGTAACCAAAGCCATGAACATTGATTGAGCCACAAACGGCAGAGAGGTATCTTTGTACCATGCTAAAATCAAGTACAGAAGATAGAGCGCATACACGACACTGACTCCATAGCGCAGTCCCTTATTTTTGACTTGTGCAGAACCATCATCTATGCCATTTCTTCCCTCTCTCTGCGCACGGGTGAGAATTTCATCTTTATCCATAGAAGTAATCATCCTTTCTGAAAGCCAAGTAAACTTTGCATGTATATCATAACACATCCAAGTTTACTTGTCAAATTCAAAATAGGCAACAGTCATTCAGAATGAACTGCTGCCTATTGCGGAGAATTATTCGGATAGTTTTGATTTAGCTTGCACGCACATTAGATCAATTTCAAAAGGATAGTCAATTATAATCCGTCTAAGGGCGTACTTACCACCACCCATTAAGTGGACAGTGGTACTGCCTGTGGAAGTCGTGCGCTTTCCAAGGCAGAATTCCCCCTTGACAAATCGACTCTTGGGCATTTTTTATTGTTATGCTTCGCCGCAGAGATATTCTTCTACGATCTTTGCGCCATGCCGCACGCATGCGTCACAGGGGTAGATCGGCTTTCCTGTGTCACGACCTTTGAGTTCGTGGCAGAGAACGGAGCCGGTCTCTTTCTGGAATGCTTCGCCCAATGTACGATTGAGTTTGTAGGTAGAGCCCTTGGTTGTGCCGGGGGCATCTGAGCCTGCACTGTTTTTGAGTCCTGCGAGCATGAGCGCGCCGCTCAGTGCGCCGCAAACCTCCATCATGCCCATACCGAGACCGAACCCTTCGCTCATTTTGTAAGCGGTGTTTTCGTCGATACCGAATAGGTCGGCATAGGCACAGACGACCGCCTGTGCGCAGTTGTAGCCTTTCTGGTGCAGGGTGAGTGCGTGATCGATTCTGGATTCTGACATAGGAAGATCTCCTTAATAGGGATGTGTTTCAAAATATTTCATGATTGCATTATACTGTGCCTTTGCCTGCGATTGCAGAAGATCGGTGGACAAGATCCACTGCTGATCCTCTGGATTGTTCATAAAGCAGAATTCACTGATAAATGCAAGCGTGTTTGCTTCCTGTGCGGAGCGCAGGACAAAGTAATAGTCCTTACTGTGGTCGGTTTCGCTGTGGGCAAATACGAATCTGCGCCACGATTTTCCCATTCCGATGTATTCAGCCTTGAGCAGGTCACCGAATTCCTGTCCGGCACCGCCGTTTTCGTAGGCGATCTGGATGAGGAGTTCTGCGCCGTTTGGCTTGGGGCTGGTCGCCCCGTTGTGATGGACGCTGAAGATCATGTCATAGCCCTGTCCTTCGGTGGAGAACAGTTTCTTACGTTCATTCGGTGTGACTGTGATATCCTCCGTGCGCGTCATGCGCACTTCCACGCCGGCTTCCTCCAACATCTCTTGCAGCATCAGAGAAACGGCAAGATTAAAGTCCTTTTCGTAGATCTTGGTATTGATCTCATGGCGTGCGCCCCAATAGTCATCAAATGCCATGGCAGCGGGAGCACTGTTTCCGCTGTCTGTTCCGCCATGTCCGGGATCGATCCAGATCTTGAGCTTGCCATCGAGCGCGGTGGCAGGAGGGGTGGCTGGCATTTCTGGCTCCGGCGTGGAGGTCTGGATGGCTGGCTGAAGATCGACCATCGGCTGGGAATCGGAAGGTTTATTTTCGTCCGATTGATTTTCCTCTGGTTTTTCTTCTTTCTGCGGTGCAGGTTCGGTGGGTGTGGTCATAACGACCGTGCGTGTCTTTGCCTCGTATGTAACGGAAAAACCGAGGATCGTTCCAAGATCAACCAGCTTGAAATAGTTGTTTCCGTCTACATTATAGGCGGCAAGATTTGCAGGCTGATTGTTGATCTCAACCTGCTCGGTCGAGGTCTTGGCAGTGGATTTTTTGGTTGGAATGGCACCAAGTTCACCGCCGACCGGCGTGTAAGAGGTGCCCGGAACCAGCTGTATGGTACGAGTCTCTCGGTTCCAGTTGATGCCGAATTGTGCGGTACTGCCCGACAAAAGTTGTGCGATATCGCGGAGTTTGTAGTAGTTATTGCCGTTGATATTGTAGCCGACCGGCCTTACCTGCATCCCGTTGAGCAGAACGGTCATGACAGCAGGATGTGCAGCAGAAGAAGCGGCAATGACAGCGTTTTGAGATTGTTCGGTGTTCGCCAAAGGAGCACCGACATATTCAGGATCATGTCCTAAGGCACCGGCTGCTGAAGTGAGCAGAGAAGCAGCGAGGATACCTGCAACCAATCGTTTCATAGATGCGTCTTCCTTTTCTGTCCGGAGGTGAATACAAAATATTGTATTTTACATTATAACAAAATACCCCTGAACAATCAAGGAAAATGCATGATTTGACAAAAGTTCGTGATAAATTACAAATTTTTTCTTACAAAAGTGCGGCACCTATGATGCCTGCATCATTGCCGAGTGCCGCTCCGCGGATGGGGGTGCCTTCGGGTGAAACATGGAACTGCTGAGCGTGTACGCGTTCGCGCAGCGGCACGAACAGCTTTTCCCCATAGCCTGCAACACCGCCGCCGATGACGATGGAATCGGGCTGGAACACATTTACGAGGTTTGTCAGACCGCAGGCGAGATAATCGCAGTAGTCGGAAAATACTTTCTGTGCGAGCGCGTCTCCGGCATCGCAGGCATCACAGACCATTTTGGCGTTGAGTTTGGTGTCGCGCGTCCATTCGTGCAGGATGGAATCGCTGTCCTGCTCCATTGCTTCGCGTGCCAGACGGATGAGTCCGGTCGCTGAGGCATAGGTTTCAAAACAACCCTTTCTGCCGCAGTTGCAGGATACACCGTTGGGGACAAGCACCATGTGACCGATTTCGCCTGCAAGGTCATCGCGTCCAGTGTACAGCTTGCCGCCCAGCACGATGCCGCCGCCAACGCCGGTGCCCAGCGTCACCATCAGCATGTTTTCGCTGCCGCGTCCAGCACCGCCTGCAAACTCACCAAGTGCGGCACAGTTTGCATCATTGTCGATTACCACGGGACAGGAAAACTCGGATGCAAACGCGTTTGCAAAGCAGACATGGGAAAGTCCGAGATTGGTGCCGAATTCCAGCGTGCAGGTGGATTTTACGACTACGCCGGGCAGACCGATGCCGATTTGTTCAATTTCCTCCTTTGGGGTGTTGTGCTTTTCGCAAACTGCAACACACAGCTCGCGCATCGTGCGGCAGAGTGCGTCTGCGTCACCGATGGGGGTGGGAGCGGACACCTTGCCAATCAGTTGTCCGTCAGTGGTGCATAGGCCGGCAACGGTGTTTGTGCCGCCAAGATCAATGCCAAGTCTCATCATAAGGGAGTCCTCCTAAAATAGAATCAAAATAAGTGTTTTATGCTTGAGAGAAGATTTCCAGTCCGCGATGCTGCCGGAACCAGTCTGCCAGTCGTCCGCGGTCTGCATTCAAAACCAGATGCTCAGGGAAGTCGATTTCACGCAAAAGGGCAAGTGCGTTATCAAAGCCGCCGACCGTGTATTGGATATGGGAATCGCTGTTGACCACGATGGGGACCTCGTATCGCTTGCACAGGTGCAGGATATCGGCACAGTTTTCCGAGCTGCCGCGACGCACGACGACGGAATTGTTGTTGATCTCTACGATCTTGCCATAGGTATTGCACTGGGAGATGATCGCTTCATGATCGAAGTCAAAGCGGGGATCGCCCAAGTGACCCAGACAGTTTACATAAGGATTTTTCAAAATGCCCTCCAGTGCCTGTGTATGGATCTCTGGTTTTGCAGGACGGAATACCGGCTCGTGAAAGGATGCGATCACCCAATCGAGCGACCGGAGAATCTGCAGGGGAAGGGGATCGATGCCGCCAAGAGGCGGCATGATATTGAGTTCTGCACCGCGGAGCACCGCAACGCCGCCGATCTGACGGGGAACGATGGAGAGATTGGAAAAATGCCATGGATGGGCACCATCCTCCATCATGGGACCGTGGTCGGTGATCGCGATGGCAGAGAGTCCGGCATCTTTGGCTCCCTCTGCCATTTCGCGCAGGGTGGAAAAGGCATGGTGTGATACACAGGTATGTGTATGAAGGTCTGCAATGATTTTCACAGAACAGCCTCCTTTCGGAAAATGATCTGATATCAGATATAGAAAAAGGCAGGGAGCGACCTGCCTTTTCGGAAAACGGGTTTTAGTTGTTGCCAAATGATTTGAGCATGCGATCCTGCAAATCCTTTGCGGCATTGAATCCCATTTTTTTATAACGGTCGTTCATAGCGGCAACCTCGATAATGACGGCAAGGTTGCGCCCCGGACGCACGGGAATGGTCAGAGAAGGCACTGTGATATCGAGGATGCTGGTGGTCTGCCCTTCGAGTCCCAGACGGTCGTATTGCTTGCCTTCCTCCCAAGGCTCCAGATTGATGACAAGCTCGACTTTTTCCGTCAGCTTGACCGAACCCACACCGAAGATACGGCGCACATCGACGATACCAATGCCGCGCAGTTCGATAAAGTAGCGGATCACATCGGGAGAAGATCCAACCAGTGTGCGGTCGGATACGCGCTTGATCTCGACCGCATCGTCTGCGATGAGACGATGACCGCGCTTGACCAGCTCGATCGCGGTCTCGGATTTACCAACGCCGGAATCACCCAGCAGGAGAACACCCTCACCATAGATCTCAACGAGCACGCCATGCAGGGTGATACGCGGTGCAAGGGAGACCTTGAGGGAGGCGACAAGGGAGTTGATGATGGTCGAGGTAAATTCGTTTGAGCGCAGCAGTGGTACATTATATTTCTGTGCCGCTGCGAGGCACTCAGGAAAAACATCGATGTTGCGGGATACGATCATTACAGGGATACCAGAAGCGAACAGTTTATCGAAGCACAGCGCGCGCTCCTCGTGGGACATCTGCTCGACATAGGTGGTTTCGACCTTCCCCATGATTTGAATACGGTTGGGGTCAAAGTAGTCAAAAAATCCGGCAAGCTGAAGCGCAGGACGATTGACATCGGTCTTTGTGATCTCGACGTGTTCAAAGTTTTCCGGACCATGAATGACCTCGAAGTCAAACTCCTGAATGAGGTCGCCCAGACAAACACCAAATTCTTTTAATTGCATATTTTTAATTCCTCCTACCGTGCTTGAGTAAGATACTCTTATTATAACGGAGCTTGTCCTGCTTTTCAATGGCTGGAAGAAAACGGAACAGAGAATTTTATTTTTTTGAAAATAAATTGTCAGAAACCCTTGCATTCCTTGAAAGGTTGTGATAATATAATATGCGTTACTCAATGCCTTTTAGATAAGGAGGTGCAGGAAAAATGGCAAAGTGCGATATTTGCGGAAAGGGCGTAACCTTTGGTATTAAGGTCTCCCACTCCCACAGACGTTCTAACAGAACTTGGAAGCCTAACGTTCGTCGTGTGAAGGCTCTCGTCGACGGTACTCCCCGCCATATCAACGTATGTACTCGGTGCCTCCGCTCCGGCAAGGTTACCCGTGCCATCTAATTGTTGATTGCCAAAAGCACTCGCAGTTCTGCGGGTGCTTTTTTCATATGGTCACATGGATAGCCATGCGCAGATATACAAAATTTTTCACATATAGCACAAGAAAGAAATCAGTTTCGGAGGTTTTCTGCAATGGAGGAATCAAATCAGCCACAGATGCTGACCGTTGGGGATCTATATGCAATGGGGTGGACCGATCCAATCATTGCCAGATTGCCAGAACCAACGATGGGGGCAAACCCCCATCACCCAAATCGCAGGAAAAAGATCGCGCTCTGGAGTGCGGCGGATGTGGAGGCACTGTCTGAGCGGCCGGATATCTGCAAGATGCTGGAACGCACCGCAAGACGGCATGCAAAACGGACAGAGCGGCAATCTGCAAAGCAGGAAGCACGCCATGTACGCGCGGAGCAGGCATGCGCGGTACTTTCCCTTGCGTTTGATGCGCAGGCTCTGGAGCAGATGACGGAGGGCGATGAGACCGCCCAACTCTTAGTGCGGCGGCTGCATGAGGGGATCCAGCAAGCGGTTTTGGAGGGGCGTGTCCCCATTATGCGCACGATCGCGGACGCACAGAATGAGCTGCGCGATGTCATGGAAATGACCGATGGCCGATACAGCAGGTTTTTGAAGAATCCGAGTCGGATCGCATCCTGTGCCCCGTATCTGGGCAAGGGTGAGACCAAACGGGAAAAGGCGATGCATGCACTTTTGGAGGGACGGTATACAGCCGCGCTGCTGCGGACGGCCGCCATCCTGATCTATGATTATGAAAAGCATGAAGCCCCCAAAGAACTCACGCAGTTTTTGTCTCTGCCCGATTTTCCATCCTACAAACTCCTTACCAATTCGCTCTATCAGATCTATCTCGTAGACTGCATCCCGATGATGATCCGCGTGCAGCTGAGTGATCTCATTACGGTCGATCCCAAGGACGAATACCCGATGGCGCGTATGATGGAACGCCGCTTTTTTATCCATGTTGGAGGAACCAACACGGGAAAGACCTATCAAAGTCTCAACCGTTTGGCACAGGCGAAAAGCGGCGTGTATCTGGCACCACTCCGCCTGCTGGCACTTGAGGTACAGGAGTCCATGCTGGCACGCGGTGTCAATTGCAGTATGCTGACAGGGGAGGAGGAGGATATTCGCGCAGGTGCGACCCATATCGCTTCCACGGTGGAAAAGCTCGATCCTCACCGAAGCTATGAAGTGGCTGTTGTAGATGAATGCCAGATGATCGCAGACCGTGCGCGTGGGTTTGCATGGACACGCGCCATTTTAGGATGCTGTGCAGAGGAGATCCATCTGTGTACTGCGCCGGAGGGTGTGGATATTCTGGTGCGTCTGATCGAGAGCTGTGGGGAGAAGTATGAGATCCTTCGGCATGAACGCATGGCAGAGCTGACGCTCCTGGATGCACCCATTACGCTTTCGGATATTCAGGAGGGCGATGCACTCATTGCATTTTCCAAAAAGAACGTCTTGCATCTGGCTGAGCAGCTTAGACAGATAGGGATAGAATCTTCCATTATTTATGGTGCATTGCCGTATGCAACCAGAAAAATGCAGATGGAGCGTTTCCTGCGCGGAGAAAGCAAGGTGCTGGTGGCAACCGATGCCATCGGTATGGGTCTCAACCTGCCGATCCGCCGCGTCATCTTTACGCGAGACCGCAAGTTTGATGGTCAACACAATCGCGCGCTGTATCCCGCGGAAATCCGGCAGATCGGTGGGCGTGCCGGGCGGTTTGGCGTGTATGACGAGGGCTTTGTGACCGCGCTGATGGAGAGTGAAACGATATGGCAGGGGTTCCATGCGCCGACCGAGCCGATTCGTGAGGCTATGCTGGGATTTTCCGATCTTGTATTGCGCGTGGAGCATGATCTTTTGGAGGTTTTGCAGGTGTGGAACAGCATCCCTGCCATTGCGCCCTATCAGAAGATGCCCATTGACCGCTATATCTTTATCCTCAAAACACTGGAAGAAAATGCACTCCTGCTGAGCAAGGAGGAGTCCCTGCGTGCAGCAACCATTCCGTTCGACGAGCGGGATGAAGAACTGATGGACTATTTCCTTTTATATTGCGACCAGTATTTGAATGGAAAATTGATTACCGTTCCACATCGCACCAAGCCCTCTCTCGATGGATTGGAATTGTACAGTCAGCTGCTCGATCTGTATTATTCCTTCTGCCGTACCTTCCGTCGGGCTGTCGATCTCGATTGGCTGCGCACAGAGAAAGAAAACACAGCCTTGCAGATCAATGAGCTTTTGCTGCGTGAGCTTGCACAGAAAGGACATAGCTGCAAGATCTGTCATGCACCTATGCCGCTGTCTTCCAAGTTCCGCATCTGCTATAAGTGTATCAAAAAGAGGGATCGATCGTTGTAAACTGTCAGAATTGTTATGCGGTTCGGAAATTGTCATCGAAATTTTGTTGACATTGCTGGGAATACGCTGTATAGTGAAGCAGAGAACGTGCAGAGCGGCGTTTTGACCGCAGGGAAGAGGAGAACACCATGAAAAAGCAGTATACCGGACCTTGGAGGATGGCGCATCGTGGAGTTTGTCAGATCGCGCCGGAAAATACGCTGGAAGCCTTTCGTGCCGCTTATCATACTGGGATCGAGGGGTTGGAGATCGATATCCGCATGACACAGGATGGTGTGATCCTTATTCATCACGATGAAACACTGGAACGCATGACCTGTGGTGGGCAGACCCCGTGCAGCAAGGCAGTCAAGGACTGTACATGGGAAGAACTGGAACGGCTGCAGATCCCGTATGCAAATCATTTATTGGGGGGGAACGATCCGGGAGACTCGCGCACAGCAAAGCTGATGCGGCTGTCCGATCTGTTCGAGTGGATGAACGGGCTGACGCGCCGCGTGATCCTCGAAATCGAATACAAGGCACAGGGCATGATGCCTGAGCTGTGCAGACTGCTTCAGACATTTGACAAGCGGAGTGACTGCGTGATCTTCGCCAGTGACCCGGCAATGATCACCGAGATCCAGCAGTATGTGAAGCTGCATACCCTGCCTGATGGGGTCAAGCTGGGCGCGAATATTGGACGGCTGACGCAGGAGTGGAAAGACCGTATCCCACTCATGAAACTGTTCGAGGTCGGGTTGGATATTGATGCTTTAGAGCGTGAGGACATCGCATGGCTGCGTGCACGCGGCATGATGGTATTTTCAAATCTTGGAGATACGCCGGAAGGCTGGAATATGATCTGTACGCGCAGCTTGACCGGGTTCAAAACGGATGATACCGCCGCTTTCACGGCATGGTGGGATGACTGGAAATCTTAAGCACAAATAGAAAAACTCCTGTATCTCGAGATACAGGAGTTTTCTGCATTTATTCTGCAAGCAGGGATTCAAGTTCAGATACCAGCCGATCAAACATCGAGAGTGCATCATTGATCGGGGCAGGTGATGCCATATCCACACCGGCACCGCGCAGCAGCGAGACCGGATCGGTGGAACAGCCGCCGGACAGGAAATTCAAATAATCCTTTACAGCCGGTTCTCCTTCTTTCAGGATGCGCTGGGAGAGAGCGATCGCAGCTGCATAACCGGTTGCATACTGATATACATAGAAGTTGTAATAGAAATGTGGGATGCGTGCCCATTCCAATGCGATCTGTGGATCGAGTACGATATCCTCGCCGTAATAGTCGCGGTTGAGTGCGCTGTATTTTGCGCACAGGGCATCGGCTGTCAGGGGCTGTCCCTGCCCGATCTGCTCGCTGCACCATAGCTCAAATTCTGCAAACATGGTTTGACGATAAAGCGTACCGCGGAACTGCTCGAGGAAATAGTTGATGAGATAAGCACGGCCGCGCTTGCCAGTCGTCTGGCTCAGCAGATGCTGCATGAGCAGGGACTCATTGCAGGTGGATGCGACCTCGGCAACAAAGATCACATAACCGGCATAGGTAATGCTTTGATTTTTGTTGGACAGGTACGAGTGCATCGCGTGTCCCATTTCATGCACCAGTGTAAACACATCGTTGAGTGTTTCCGTATAGTTGAGCAGGACATACGGATGGGAATCGTAGGGACCGGCGCAATACGCCCCGGAACGCTTGCCCTGATTTTCGTATACATCGATCCAGTGGTTTTGGAAGCCCTCCTCCAGCATGGCAAGATAATCTTTGCCGAGTGGGGCGAGTGCCTCGAGTGCCATCTTCTTGGCAGCTTCATAGTCGATCTTCATATCCTGATCGGCAACGATCGGTGTATAGAGATCATAGAAATGCAGCTCGTCCACACCGAGCAGCTTCTTGCGGAGATCGACATAGCGGTGCATGGAGGGCAGGTTCTGGCGCACGGCATCGATCAGGTTATGGTAGATTTCAACGGGAACTTCGGTATGGCTAAGGGCAGCATGCAGAGCAGATTCATAATGGCGCGCATTTGCAAAGAATTGCAGCTGCTGCATCTGTGCGCTCAGCACGGCAGAGGAAGTGTTGCGGAACTGATGATAGACCTGATAGAGTGACTCGAACGCGTTTTTGCGCAGGGTGCGGTCACTGGACTGAAGGAGCGAAATAAAGGTTCCGTGTGTGACTGGATGCGGCTGCCCTTCACTGTCCAGTGCATCCGGGAAGACAAGGTCTGCATCGTTGAGCAGGGAGAAGATATCATCGGGGGCTTGGCTCATCTGTCCGGCAGATGCAAGCAGGGCTTCACATTCGGGAGACAGGGTGTGTGCCCGCTCGCGGCGGATGCGGTCAAGCTGTAAGCGGTAGTGCTCGAGTGCGGGGCAGGACTGATAGAAGTGGTCGAGCATATCATCAGCGATCGCAAGCAGCTCTGGTGTGGCAAATGCGTCCGCGTGATTGACCGCAACGGCAAGGGTTGTAAACTGTGTGGTCATTTCCTGATATACCGCATTGCGTGTATCTTCATCGCTTTTTCTCTGGGCATAGTTTGCCAGTGCATCGAGCTGATGCCCCAAGGCATCCCCAAACTGCAAATAGGAGAGCAGTGTATCAGCGTCATCGGAAAGATGCCCCTGATAGCCGCGCAGCGTATCGAGTGAATTTTTTACGTTGTCATAGCATTGATGCCACGCAGCATCATCGGGGAAAATATCGGTTAGATCCCACTGGTAGCGTGCATCACAGTCGCTGCGAGGCAGAATGGTTTGTGGCATAGAAGATCTCCTCACTTTCATGATAAACCCACGATCATAATACCGCAGGGGTCGAATTTGTAAGACAACTCTAACATGGATGAAAGAGATTGTCAAACGGGAGGCGGTATGCGGTATGGAACGCGTTATACAGTATTGGCATGCAGATATAAGTGATATACCTGAAATATGATACGAAAATGGTGTGTTTTCGCAGATGTTTTGGAAAAGAAAGATATAAATTTTCTGCAATATGAATAATCATACAGAAAGTGACCATGGTGATGGGAAGGAAAGAACCTGAATATCACAAAAAATAGTGATATCACAGATAAATAGTGGGTAAGATATGGGTGGGGGATTGAAAAAAATAGCAGAACATATTATACTAATACTAAAAATGGTTGAATGAAAGAGTGTTTGAAAGGAGTCCCCCTGATGAGAGGCGTTTATACGAGTATCAATGATATTCGTCGTCGTGTGTACACCGAGATCGCACGCATGGCGTATGAGAGTGAGGATTATGCAAAGGAGCTGGAGGCACTGCCCTATAAGATCCTGCCGGGCGAGCGTGCTTCCTACCGTGACAGTATTTTTTTGGAGCGTGCTATCATTGGCGAGCGACTGCGTCTGGCAATGGGCATGCAGGTACGCACCGCGGCTGCAGATGCACCGATTTCCGACGGGATCGAGCAGAGCGCGACCAATGAGCAGTACTATGAGGCACCGCTCATCAATATCATCAAGTTTGCCTGCCACGCATGTCCGGAGAAGCGTATCATCGTAACAGAAGGCTGTCAGGGCTGTCTGGCGCATCCGTGTACCGAGGTCTGCCCGAAGGATGCCATCCATATCATCGATGGCCGTTCGGTCATCGATCAGGACAAGTGTATCCGCTGCGGTCGCTGTCAGGAAGCTTGTCCGTACAGCGCGATCATCAAGCAGGAGCGTCCGTGCGCAAAGGCCTGCGGCATCAATGCCATCAAGTCCGACGAATATGGCCGTGCAGAGATCGATTACAACAAGTGTGTTTCCTGTGGTATGTGCCTTGTAAACTGCCCGTTCGGTGCGATCGCAGATAAGGCACAGATCTTCCAGCTCATTCAGGCAATGAAGCAGGGAACTCCTGTATATGCAGCAGTCGCTCCCGCGTTCGTTGGGCAGTTTGGTCCCAAGGTAACGCCCGAGAAGCTGCGTGCAGCAATGAAGGCACTTGGATTTGCGGACGTGATCGAAGTTGCGATCGGTGCGGATATGTGTGCAACACAGGAGGCGATCGACTTCCTCGAGCATGTACCGGAGAAGATCCCGTTCATGGCGACTTCCTGCTGTCCGGCTTGGTCTGTCATGGCAAAGCAGGAGTTCCCCGATCTCAAGGACTGCGTATCCATGTCCCTGACCCCGATGGTCCTGACGGCACGTCTGATCAAGAAGCATCATCCAGAAGCAAAGGTCGTATTCGTTGGACCTTGCGCCGCAAAGAAGCTGGAGGCAAGACGCCGCTCAGTACGCAGCGATGTGGACTTCGTTCTGACCTTCGAAGAAATGATGGGTCTGTTCAATGCCAAGGAGATCGACCTTGAGGCGATCGAGGCCGAGGAGATGCTCTCCAACGCAAGCACCGACGGACGCAATTTTGCAGTCAGCGGCGGTGTTGCAAAGGCGGTTGTAAACAGCATGAAGAAGCTGGAGCCGACTTGCGATATTAAGGTTGCAAGTGCGCAGGGTCTTGCAGAGTGCAAGAAGCTCATGATGATGGCAAAGGCTGGCAAGTACAATGGCTATCTGCTCGAGGGCATGGCATGCCCTGGCGGCTGTGTAGCTGGCGCAGGTACGATGCAGCCGATCGCAAAATCTACGGCGGCTGTTGGCATGTATGCAAAGAAGGCACCAATGGAAATTTGCTGCGAAACACCATATATGGATGAATTGGATGACCTCATCGAGGGATAAAATTTCATAAGATCCAAGCGGCACAGCGCATAAAACGCTGTGCCGCTTTTTTGTCGGAAAACCGCAAAAAAGGCTGAAAAGTGGATGGGATCAAGATACAACAGGATTTATAAAATGTTGCAGAAAGCAAACATTTTATGGATGTTAACTGGGTGAAACTTAAGAAAATAACGGAAAATTTAACAAAAAATGAAAAAATGATTGACACGGGCAAAGAGCGGAGCATATAATAAAAAAGAACTGATGCAGAAGATGTGGGAAAGAGGTGAGCGTATGAAGCAGCATCGATTTTGGGCATGGGCTATGTTGTTTTGCGGCGTAATGGTATTCTGGACGGGATACAAACACAAGTAAAATGCCCACGCACCCGATTTTATAAAACCTGAAATTTTTTGAAAGAAGGATATGATTCATATGAGTTACAAGCACATGAGAGAGGCTATTTGTTTTGCAGGCGGCGTTCTGTTTGGCACAGCAGGGATCAAGATCCTGTCCAGCAAGGATGCGAAGAAGGTCTATGTAAACACAACTGCGGCAGCTCTGCGTATGCGCAGCTGCGTGATGGATGTCGTAAATAAGGTGCAGGAGAATGCAGCGGATGTACTGGCTGAGGCTGAGGCGATCAATGCAGAGCGCGAGGCTGAGGAAAAGGCGCAGGAGCTGGCAGATCTGGCTGAAGAAGCGACCGAGGCATGAAAATACGGATCGAACATGAGATCCGCGGTCGAATCCGCTTCTCTACGAGTCTCGGAAAATTAACGATGGATCAGGCAGATCAGCTGCAATATTATCTGCTGTCCCTGCCTGACGTGGTCGGCGTAAAGGTCTATGAGCGCAGCGGCAATGCAACGGTGCTCTATCAGGGCAGCCGCAAGCGTTTGCTGCAAGGCATCCTGGCTTTTTCAGTGGATACTCCGGAGACCAAAAGTTTGGTGCCCGAGCATACCAGCCGCGCCTTGAATGCAACCTATCACGATAAAATCGTCGATCATATTGGAAAATATTGGCTGTGCAGATTGCTCCTGCCCAAGCCGCTGCGCATTGCAAAGGCTTGCTGCGGCGCGATACGCCATATTTGGAATGGACTTCGCTGCCTGATGCGCGGCAAACTGGAGGTTGCGGTCTTGGATGCGACCGCCATTGCGGTATCCATTGCACGCTGCCAGTTCAATACTGCATCTTCTGTTATGTTCCTGCTTGGACTTGGCGAGCTGATGGAGGAATGGACCCATAAAAAGTCGGTTGCAGACCTTGCGAGCAGTATGTCCCTCAATGTGGAAAAGGTATGGCGTCGCACGGGGAAAACCGATACGCTGGTTTCCATCTGCGAGATCGTACCGGGAGATCTCGTTCGCGTGGAAATGGGGAATATGATCCCACTGGACGGGGTCGTGGTAGATGGCGAAGCAATGGTCAATCAGGCTTCTCTCACAGGTGAATCCGTTCCGGTGCGTAAGGAGATCGGTGCGACCGTATATGCTGGAACCGTGATCGAAGAAGGCACGCTGACGCTGCAAGTCAAGCAGGCGGTGGGAGAGACACGCTATGAAAAGATCGTACATATGATCGAGGATTCCGAACGCCTCAAGTCTTCTCTTGAGAGCAGCGCGGCTCATCTTGCCGATCGCCTGGTTCCCTACAGCTTCCTTGGTGCAGGTCTGTCATGGCTCCTAACGCGCAATGTGCAGAAGGCGATCTCCGTGCTGATGGTCGATTTCTCTTGCGCGCTCAAGCTGTCGATGCCGGTTGCAGTTCTGTCTGCAATGCGTGAGTGCAGCGATTATAAGATCACGGTCAAGGGCGGCAAGTTCTTAGAGGCTGTGGCACAGGCAGATACGATCGTATTTGATAAGACCGGTACACTGACGCTGGCACAGCCAAGCGTGCGTGAGGTCATTCCGTTTGGCGGCAATGCGCGCGATGAAATGCTGCGCGTTGCAGCTTGTTTGGAGGAGCATTTCCCACATTCGATCGCAAATGCGGTGGTTCGTCAGGCTGAGATCGAAGGACTCAAGCATGCAGAGGAGCATGCAAAGGTCAAGTATATCATTGCGCATGGTATTGCGTCCGAACTGCGCGGAGAGCATGTCTGCATTGGCAGCTATCACTTCATCTTTGAGGATGAAAACTGTGAATTCCCAGAGGAGGAACGTGAAAAGTTCGATAATTTGCCAGATGAATGCAGCCTGCTGTATATGAGTATTGGACACAGACTGGCAGCTGTTCTGTGTATCGAAGATCCGCTTCGTCCGGAGAGCGCAGATGTCGTGCGCACACTCAAGGAACTGGGTATCACAAAGACAGTAATGATGACAGGAGACAGTGAACGCACCGCGGCTGTCATTGCGCGTGCAGTTGGCGTGGATGAGTACCACGCGGAGGTGCTGCCGGAAGACAAGGCAGCCTTTGTACAGCGTGAGCGCGAGCGGGGACGCACCGTCATCATGATCGGCGATGGTATCAATGATTCCCCTGCACTGTCTGCTGCAAATGTTGGCGTTGCAGTCAGCGAGGGGGCACAGATCGCGCGTGAGATCGCGGATATAACGATTTCCGGCCGCGACTTGTATCAGTTGGTAACGCTCAAGCGAATCAGTATTGCATTGATGAAGCGAATCGGCTTCAACTATCGTTTCGTGATTGGCTTCAACTCTGGTCTGCTTGCACTGGGTCTGATGGGTGTCATTACGCCAAGCGTATCTGCATTCCTGCATAATATGTCTACTTTGGGCATTGGCGCGCATGGTACAACAAATCTTCTGCCAACAGAGACCCCTCTGATGATAGAAGCATAAGAAAAGGATCAGATGTCCTCAGGGATCGGTGAAAATCGATCCTTGGGGCATTTTTATTTTTTGGATGAAAGCGAGTTGCTTTCAAGCAAAGAAGAATGTGTTGTATCAGTGCAAGGCGGTAAAGTTAATGTTCGCACATACTGTGGAGGGTTTGGGACGTCCGTAGGATTTTCATTTCTACAAAATGATTTGCTTCAAAGCAAAGGGAAATGTTTTTTAGAACGGCGATAACAGTTCCATTTCTGCAAAATGAGATTTGCTTCAAAGCAAAGAGTAACGTGTCGCGCCGGCGACGGCGGCATAAGG
>JAHHRO010000060.1 GCA_020025755.1 Butyricicoccus sp.
ATATAATCGTTTGCTTTGAACCAAATCATTTTGCAGAAATGAAAATCCTACGGACGTTCCAAACTCTCCACAGTTTGTGGAAACATAAACTTTCCATCTCCCCTGATGTATAACACATCCCTTTTCCGCCATACTGCTTATGAGGTGAGAGATGCATGAAAAAATATGAAAATCTGGGCGAGATGCTGACCACCAACCCCGAAATTTTCGACTACTATACCAGTCTGCCCACTTATATCCGCGGTATGATCGGTCACCGCAGCCAAAATATCCACACGGAAGAACAGCTGCATGCCTATGCAGACAATCTTCTGCGCGGAGATGGCTAAAGGCTGTTTGAAAAATCGAAAATTTGTCTATTTTCAAACAAGTCCTAAACAAAAAATCGCCTTTCTCACTGGAAAGGCGATTTTTTGTATTACATTTCATCCTGCTCAGACTGATTCACCTGATAGCACAGGGTCATAAGGTTATCCGAGAAATGCACATTTTCCACCGGAACCCCCAAATTTTCCAAGTGCAGATCCTGTCCGGTAAAATTCCACAGACCACGAATGCCATGCGTTACAAGTTCACGCGCGATCTGCGGCGCACAATCTGCCGGAACGGTCAGGACTGCGATATCCGGCTTATTCTGATCCACATACGCATACAGTTCGGATACATCACGCACCGTAATGCCATTCATGCCATGACCAATCGCCATGCGATCGCTGTCGAATGCACAAAGCAGACGAAACCCATTGCTCTCAAAGTTAAAGTTCTTGATGAGCGCGCGCCCCAAGTTTCCTGCGCCAACCAGTACAGCTGTGCGCTCCTGTTTGAGCCCCAGAATCTCCTCCAACCCTTCACACAGCTTATCAATGCTATACCCATACCCCTGTTGTCCGAATCCGCCAAAACAATTGAAATCCTGCCGAATCTGAGAGGCAGTCAATCCCAGCATTTCTGCCAGCTTGCGCGAGGAAATGCGCTCCTCCCCCTTTTCCTTGAGTTCAGACAGGTGTCGGTAATACCGTGGTAAGCGCTGAATGACTGCGCGGGATACATTCTGATTTTTCTCCATCTAGGGACGCCCTCCTGTTTTGTAACACTTAAAGTAAGGCAATTGTTTCCAGCACATAATCTGTAAACTGCTGCGCAGTTGCACCGGTATCACGTCCGGTGATGACATATTTTTTCTTCTCAAACATGCAGATATCCAGCGCACGGTCGAGTTTCTTTGCCAGCGCAACCTCTCCGATATGCTCCAAAAGCATCACAGATGCACGCAGTACGGAAGATGGATCGGCATACTGCGCACGTCCCTCCTCTACCATACGCGGCGCAGAGCCGTGGATCGCTTCAAACATTGCATACCGCTTGCCAATATTCGCAGAGCCAGCCGTGCCGACACCCCCCTGAATCTCAGCCGCTTCATCTGTGATGATATCTCCGTACAGATTGGGTAAAACAAAAACCTTAAAATCACGGCGGCGTTTTTCATCGATCAGCTTTGCCGTCATGATATCGATATACCAGTCATCGAAAACGACCTCTGGATATTCTTCCGCAACCTTTTGACAGGTATCCAGAAACTTTCCATCGGTTGTCTTGATGATATTTGCCTTTGTAACACAGGAAACACGGTTTTTTCCGGTCTTTCTTGCATAATCGAATGCCAGACGTGCAATGCGCTCACACCCCTGAGAGGTTGCCACGGTGAAATCTACAAAGAGATCCTCCCCGATCTGCACCCCCTGCGAGCCAACTGCATAGCCGCCCTCGGTGTTTTCGCGGTAGAATGTCCAGTCGATGCCAAGCTCCGGCACCTTGACCGGACGCACATTGGCAAAGAGATCGAGTGCTTTGCGCATCGCCACATTTGCCGATTCCACATTCGGCCATGGATCGCCCTTGCGTGGGGTCGTGGTCGGCCCCTTGAGGATCACATGGCACTGCTTTAGTTCTTCCATGACGTCGGACGGGATCGCACATCCAAGCTGGGCACGGCGTTCAATGGTCAATCCGTCAATGACGCGAAATTCCACCTTACCTGCTCTCACCTTGTCCTCCAGCAGGGTCTCCAGCACATGCTGTCCCATGCCGGTAATCATCGGCCCAATGCCGTCACCGCCGCATACACCAATGATGATCTTATCAAGCGCATTGAAATCTATAAAATCTGCCTGCTCCTTCATCGCCTGAATGCGCGCGAGCTGGCTCTCTACAATCTTCTCAAACTGTGCAATGGTCTTTTCCGATAACATACCGCTTTCCTCCTTACTTCTGCTTGGCATAGTTGAGCGTGCCGCCTGCAAGCAGCGCACCGCGCTGACGCGCCGAGACATCACAATCGGCAAAGAAGGTCTTGCCGCCGCATACAACGGTCACCTGCTTCCCTGCTTCGATCTCCTCGCGCACATGCGGCAGGCTGATGACATCACCCAGCTGCACCGCATCATAATCCGCCGCATCCACAAACGTCAGCGGAATGATACCCGAATTTACAAGATTCGCCTTGTGTATCCGCGCAAAGGACTTGCACAGTACCGCGCGTACACCTAAATACAGCGGAACCAGTGCCGCATGCTCACGCGACGAACCCTGTCCGTAATTTGCGCCGCCGACAATGATGCCGCCGCCCTCTGCCTGACAGCGTGCAGGGAATTTCGGATCCACATTGATAAAGCAGTAATTAGAATAATGTGGGATATTGGAACGGTATGGCAGGAGCTTTGCACCTGCCGGAAGGATATGGTCGGTCGTAATATTGTCTTCCGTTTTGAGGACGATCTTACCTGCATAGCTGTCCTCCAAGGTATGTCCCAGTGGGAACGGCTTGATGTTCGGCCCACGGCGTACCTCTACCGTCGAGGGATCTTCCGCCGGCGGCACGATCATGCTGTCGTCGACATGGAACCGATCGGGCATGACGATCCAAGGCGCATCGCCCAGACTGCGCGGATCGGTCAGTACACCTGTAAGTGCCGATGCCGCCGCGACCTCGGGCGAAACCAGATAGATCTGTGCATCCTGTGTGCCCGAACGTCCTTCAAAATTGCGGTTGAAGGTACGCAGGGATACGCCAGCCGACTCCGGCGACTGTCCCATGCCGATACACGGGCCGCATGCACATTCCAGAATACGCGCACCTGCCGCGATGATATCCGCGAGCGCACCGTTCTTTGCGAGCATGTGAAATACCTGCATGGATCCTGGGCTGATGGTCAGCGAAACATCGGGATGGATGTGTTTCCCCTTGAGGATCGCCGCCACTTTCATCATATCATAGTAAGAAGAATTGGTACACGAGCCAATGCAGCACTGATTGACCTTGATTTCTCCGATCTCAGACACCGGCTTTACATTGTCCGGCATGTGCGGCATCGCCGCAAGCGGCACCAGCGTACTCAGATCCACCATATATTCTTCATCATATACGGCATCCGGATCGGATGCAAGCGGCTGATAGACCTCACCGCGCCCCTGCGCCTCGAGGAATCTTTGGGTCACTTCATCCGACGGGAAAATAGAGGTTGTCGCGCCCAGCTCCGCGCCCATGTTCGTAATGGTTGCGCGTTCGGGTACAGACAGCGTCTTGACCCCCTCGCCTGCATACTCGATGATCTTTCCCACGCCGCCCTTGACGGTCATCTGACGCAGGACATCCAAAATAACATCTTTTGCCGCCACCCAAGGCTTGAGGCTTCCGTTCAGCGTCACGCGCACCATCTTCGGCATGGGGATATAGTACGCACCGCCGCCCATTGCAACGGCAACATCCAAACCGCCTGCACCGAACGCCAGCATGCCAATGCCGCCGCCCGTCGGGGTGTGGGAATCCGAACCGATGAGTGTCTTCCCCGGTGCGCCAAACCGCTCCAAATGAACCTGATGGCAAATGCCATTGCCTGCCTTGGAGTAATAGATTCCATGCTTTTTGGCAACCGTACCAATGTATTTATGGTCATCTGCATTTTCAAACCCTGATTGCAATGTGTTGTGATCGATGTACGCAACCGAACGCTCGGTTTTCACACGATCTACGCCCATTGCCTCAAACTGCAAGTAAGCCATCGTGCCCGTTGCATCCTGCGTCAGTGTCTGGTCGATGCGCAGTCCAATTTCCTGTCCCTGCACCATTTCGCCATCCACCAGATGTGCTTTCAGGATCTTTTGTGCAATCGTCATGCCCATAATCAAATCGCTCCTTGTTTCTGTCCCTGACGCAGATGCTTTCACACTTGCGTCCTGTATTTTTTCAAAAACACAGCAAAATCTCAGCTTCCACAGCCTTCTCCACTCTGGCGTAATATCCCAGAGTGCCCAAAATTTTTGAATATGTTACGACTTTAACAAACTTTAAAGCCTACTTCATTGTACCCCATCTACGCGCAATTTTCCAGCATTTTTTTCAGTTTCACCGATTTTTTGCACAGACATCCTCGCTGATTTCGGCTGTTGCAAAGGCATTCTGTGCCGTTGTGCCCAAATGCCCTGCCTGATACTCATAATATGCCTGCGCGCCGATCATTGCCGCATTGTCTCCGCACAGGGACAGGGGCGGCAAATAGAGCGAAACCTTTTTCTGCTCCGCCATCTCGGTCAAGGCACGGCGCAGCCATGAATTTGCCGCAACGCCGCCTGCGCAGACGATATTCCGAACACCTGTCTGTTCTATGGCATGGACAAGGCGCGGAACCAGCGTATCCACAACCGCCTGACAGAACGAGGCGGCAAGATCCGCTTCCCGAATCGCTTCACCTTTCTGCTCGGCATTGTGTGCCAGATTGATGACCGCTGTTTTCAAACCGGAAAAGGAAAAATCCATCGGTGCATCCTTCACATGGCTGACTGGCAGCTTGTATCCGTGCGGATCGCCGCCCTGCGCCATTTTGTCGATCTTTGGGCCGCCCGGATAGCCTGCACCCAGAACGCGCGCTACCTTATCGAACGCTTCTCCAGCGGCATCGTCGCGCGTACCGCCCAAGATCTCAAAGGCGGTATAATCGCGCACCAGCACAATCATAGAGTGTCCACCCGATGCCACCAGCGTCAAAAACGGCGGCTTGAGGTCAGGATACGCCAGATATGCCGCTGCAATGTGTCCACGAATATGATGTACAGGGATAAACGGCTTGCCAAGCGCAAATGCCAGCGACTTTCCAAAGTTTGCTCCCACCAGCACCGCGCCGATGAGTCCCGGCGCACAGGTCGCCGCAACTGCATCCAGCTCCTCCTTGCACAGATCGGCTTCCTTTAACGCCTGCTCCGTCACGCGCACCACCGCTTCCATGTGTCCGCGCGATGCGATCTCCGGCACGACACCGCCATACAACGCATGGGTTTCCACCTGTGAATCAATGATGTTCGAGCAGATCCTGCGCCCATCCTCTATGACTGCTGCCGCGGTCTCATCACACGATGATTCGATTGCTAAAATTTTCATATCATGCCTCCTGCGTGCCTGCCGACGCGCGGTTCCATGTCATCAAGACTGCATCCTCCGTCGGCGCACGATAAAAGTTTTTGCGCTTGCCTACTGGCACATACCCTGCTTTGGTATAAAGCGCGATGGCAGGCGCATTGGATGCACGCACCTCCAGCGTCACAAAGCTGAGTGCCTGCGCCTCTGCACGCTGCGCCAGCCTCTGCAAAAGTCGCCTTGCCACACCACACCTGCGGAACGCCGGCAGGACGGCAACATTTGTAATATACCCTTCGTCCAAAACGGTCTGACAGCCGACATAGCCGATCGGCATATCCTGCGCATCGACTGCCACCAGAAAAATCCCCTTGTCCAGTTCTTCTCTCAGGGCATTTTCGCTCCAAGGTGTATGAAAACACGCCCGCTCGATCTCTGCCAGTCCTGCCAGATGCTTTTCTTCCATTGGTACGATCCGATCACTCATCTTTTCTTCTCCAGATTCTCGATCAGGGTCTCCAGATGAACCTTGAGCTGTGCCGCACACGCTTCATAGGTCTCCAGCGTACCGCCGAACGGATCGGCAACATCCTCCCCTGCAAGCGTGAACACCTTATCCTCCGCCCACGGAAAGGCTTCCATCAGGCGGTCATAGTGCGCCGCCGTCATGCATACCAAATACTTTGCCTGCCGTGCGATCTCAGCGGTAAGCTGTCTTGCCTGATGCGTCGTCAGATCCGCACCATATCCCTTTGCCGCCAGCACTGCGTTTTCCGATGCCGGCATCCCATCGCAGGCAAACAGTCCGGCAGACTGGGCGCACAGTCCGGTGCGCGTCTCACCATCCAGCGCACGGAAGATGCCCTCTGCCATCGGACTGCGGCAGGTGTTGCCCGTACAAACAAAAACGATCTGTTCCATTGTCATTCCTTCTTTACTCATTTGGTTTCATACCAGCTATGCCCAATCTTTGCCTCTGCCACGAGCGGAACGCGCAGTTCGACTGCATGCTCCATTTCCTCGCGCAGCATGGCGGAAACCTGCTCCGCCTCCGTCTCGGGCACTTCCAAAATCAGTTCATCGTGCACCTGCAAAATCAGACGCGCCGCACTTCCCTCTTTTTTGAGCCGATCGCTGACACGCAGCATAGCGATCTTTATGATATCCGCCGCCGTTCCCTGAATCGGTGTATTCATTGCCGCACGTTCACCAAAGGAGCGGAGATTGAAATTCTTGGAACTCAGCTCTGGAATGGCGCGGCGGCGGCCAAACAGCGTCTCTACATAGCCCTGCTCACGCGCAGTCTGCTTGATGGATTCCATATAATGATGCACCCCGGGGTAGGTATCCAGATAGCTTTGGATAAAGGCGGCAGCTTCCTTTCGGCTGACCCCGATATCCTGCGCCAATGAGAAATCCGAAATGCCGTATACGATGCCGAAATTGACCGCCTTACAGCTGGAACGCATCTGTACGGTCACTTCATCCACCGGCACGCCATACACCTTTGCCGCGGTCGTTGCATGGATGTCCTGTCCGGAACGAAACGCCTCGATCATGGTCTCGTCCTCTGCGATATGCGCCAGCACACGCAGTTCGATCTGCGAATAGTCTGCATCCACAAGCACCTTTCCCTGCTCTGCAATGAACATGCGACGCAGTTCACGTCCGAGTTCCGTGCGCACTGGAATATTTTGCAGATTGGGATCGACCGAGGAAAGACGACCAGTCGCGGTGACGGTCTGCTGAAAATGAGAATGAATCCTGCCGTCTGGTGCAATCACCTTGAGGAGTCCATCAACATACGTGCTCTTTAATTTTGTAAGCTGCCTATATTGAAGTATCGCCTGCACGATTGGGTGATAGCCTGCCAGCTTTTCCAGCACCTCGGCATTGGTCGAATAGCCGCTCTTGGTCTTTTTCTGCACAGGCAGTTCCAGTTCGTCAAACAGGACGACCCCCAACTGCTTGGAGGACTGGATATTGAAGGCATGTCCAGCCGCTTCATAGATCTCCTCGGTCAATGCTTGGATCTGTGTATCCAACTGTTCTCCAAACAGACGCAGCTGTTCCGCATCCGCCTTGCACCCAACATCCTGCATTTCTGCAAGCACTGCCATGAGCGGCATTTCCATCTCAAAAAACAGGGTATCCATTTTTTGCAGTTTCAGCTGCTCCGCTGCTTCCGCATAGATTTTCTGAACTGCCTGCACACAAACTGCCATCATTTCCAGTGCGTCCTGTCTGCCGCCCAGCGGAGAAAAGGCATCATCCGAAGTAAGATTCGTCTTGGGCAGTTCCTGATTGAGATATGCCAGTGCTACGCGCTCCAGATCGTATGCCGATTCGGTCGGATTCAGCAGATATGCGGCAATGCCAGTGTCAAACCATACACCCTGTGCCGCATGACCAGAAGCGAGTAGTTCCGTGTAAACCGGCTTTGCATCGTGCATCACAAGGCGCACCCTGCCGCTGAACAGACTGCCGGTGACTTGGTCAAAATCCTCCGCAGAAAAGGCATCGGCGCATAAGATGGATACCGTATCCGCATGAATGAGCGCAAATGCCGCAAGCCCAGGCGCGGCAAACAGCGGCACATAGTCTGCCTGCTCCAACTGTGCAAACAGCTCCATTGCCTTGCTGATATCCGTGATCTCCTCGTGCGGCAGCTGTTCCACCGTTTCCGGTACGCCTGTTTGACTGATGCCAAGACGGGTCAGGAAGGTCTTGAATTCCAGACGGGTCAGCAGGCTGTACAGTGCTTCTTCGTCTATAAACGCTTCCGGCAATGCCTTCATGTCGATCGGGAGCGGTGCATCGCGGCAGATGGTGGCAAGCCAGTAACTGTCCTTTGCCGCCTGCTCGCCGTCTACCAGCTTATTGTGCAATCCCTTCTTGATTTCGGGCGCGTCCAGATTGGCGTATACACCTTCCAACGTGCCGAACTGATGGAGCAGATTGAGGGCGGTTTTTTCGCCCACGCCCGGTACGCCCGAAATATTATCCGAGCTGTCGCCCATAAGTGCCTTGAGGTCGATCAGGCGGATCGGATCGAAGCCGTATTCTTCCTTGAATGCTTCGGGTGTAATATCACGGCTGGTGTCCTGTCCGCCCTTAGAGGAAACCAAGCGCACGGTTGTCTTGTCGCTGACCAGCTGCAAGCTGTCACGGTCTCCTGTGACAATCAAACAACTGTCGCCCTGTTCCTCCGCCTTGCGGCTGATCGTTCCAATAAGGTCATCCGCCTCAAATCCGGCAAGCTCACAGCGAATGAGCCCCATTGCGTCCAGCACTTCTTTGAGTATGGGCATCTGTGCCGCAAGCTCATCTGGCATCCCCTTTCGAGTTGCCTTGTAGCTGTCAAATTTTTCATGACGGAAAGTTTTCGCTTTCACATCAAAACAAACGATCACGCGGTCTGGTGTCTGCTCGTCCTGCAAGCGGAACAGAGTGGATAAAAAACCGTAAATTGCGTTTGTCGGCAAGCCCTCGTGGTTGGTCAGCATACGCACACCATAAAAAGCGCGGTTTATGATGCTGTTGCCATCTATTACCATAATTTTCATTGGAGAACCCTCCATAACTTTCATTGATTCTATCCTATTATACGGCAAATTTTGTTGTATTACCAGTGGATATCAATATTGGGGACAGGTTAAAATCTTTCGAACGACGGTCGGAGTTTATGTTCGCACATACTGCGGAGTGTTTGAAACATCTATAGGAGTTTCATTTCTGATAAATAGGTTTGCTTCAAAGCAAAGAGTAACGTGTCGCGCCGGCGACGGCGGCCAAAGGATAGGACACCTTACGGTTTCCTTTTCCT
>JAHHRO010000061.1 GCA_020025755.1 Butyricicoccus sp.
CCCCCGACCTGCTGATTACAAATCAGCTGCTCTACCAACTGAGCTACACCAGCATCTTCATCTTCTGCCGCCACGCGAGTAAATCAGCTCAGCGACGTATATTATATTATCACGAAAAGCCTGCCTTGTCAACAAGTTTTTTGACAAAATATCGGAAAAGTTTTAAAGACTTACTTGGTACGCTTTTCCGCAGCCGGTTTGGGTGGTTCGCTCGGCATGATATGGTCTGCAACGGTTTGCAGCAGGGTCAGCATGGAGGAAGACAGGTTGGGGAAGTTGCGGGCGATATCGGCTGGCTGGAGGGAGGGAAGCTGAAGCTCCTCATGCATGAGGCCGAAGTCACCGCTGCCCTTGGCGGCAGCACGGATACGCAGTTCACTGAGGCTCATCTGTGCGTTGCACAGGCAGTCGAAATGCTCGCTGGAGGTGCGGAACGCTTCCTCGACACCGCTGGGATCTGCGGCATATAGATAGCGGAACACCTTATAGATGGCCATGGAAAGATAGGTCGAGATCTCAGAGGAAAGCTGCTCGGAGCCTGCCTTTTCTGCGATATCGAACAACAGAGCAGCGGAGTTTACGACCAGACGACGCTGGAGCAAAAATGCATTTTCTTCGCCTGCGCCATCGGAAGAAGCATCGTGCAGGCGTGCCGCAGGCACAGAAGATCCGTCACGCGCCATAGAGCGTCCCAGCAGATAGTCGCAGGAGACACCATAGTAGTCTGCTGCGCGCACGACAAAACTGAGACCCGGCTCACGCAGTCCGTTCTCATAGTGGCTGAGAAGCGCTTGGGAGACACCTAAATCGGTTGCCGCCGTGCGCTGGCTTATTTTCTTTTCACGGCGCAGCAGCGCAAGGGTTCTCGCAAAATCACTTGCCATCTTCGTCAAACTCCGTCATAAAAGTATATATATTATACCCATAATATTACTATTTGTAAAGTGGTTATCCCTCAAAAAAGGGAAGAAAGAGTGCGAAAAATCCCCTGAAAACCAGAATCAGGGGATTGATAAGTTCAGGAACTGACAGAGTCGGGAAATACTCTGTGGAATTGCCGAAGCACAACATTTGCTACTATCCACAGCAGTGCGACCTCAAAGGGTAGTAGAGCGATGTTTTTGAATAGTCTACCTGGGAGCAGTGCCCAAAAGCCCTTGTGGGATAGCATGGCACTCCATAGACTGTTTAGAATAATATTGCAGAAAATGTTGACGCATAGCTTGGCACCGATGCAGCGGATGAGGGTGGGGCGTTCCTTATAGAGCCAGAGTCCGTAGAGCAGACCGCCGATGATCGCGGTCAGGGTGTAGCCGGGGAAGTAGCCTTGGGGGTTATTGGAACTCAGGAGGAAGCCCAGCACATCGGTGCAGAAGCCGGTCATCATGCAGACGGTCGGACCGTAGAACATGCCGACCGAGGCGTTGAAGATAAAGCCCAGCGAAACGCGAATCTCTGGTGTGATGTAGATTTTCAGACCCAGAAGATCGAATGCCAGGTTGAAGGCGATGAACATAGCGGTCACGACCAGAGTGCGTGAGGACTTGAGTTCATCAAGGGAGCGGTGGAATACATTTTTTTGTGTTTGCATACAAAAACACCTCCAGAAAATTTGAATGCACGCATTTCAAGAGGTGTCACCGCTCTTAAATTGTGTGCAGCGGGATGCGATCACTGTACCGCAGGAAATATTCCTTTCGTCCGTCAGACAACTCCCCGTTCTGGCGGCACTTTACGCATAGTGATCTACTCTGCTTTTCAGTTTTATTGTAATCGGATTTTATGGGTTGTCAAGTGTTTTGCCTGAAAAAATAGAATTTTGGGAAATCCGTGGTGATTTCCAGCAAACCTAACGGCGTATAACCGCTTCGCAGCGGATGCGAGCATAAAATTTTCACTGCTTCGCGGTTTGCGTCAGAAAAAATTGCGAGCTGCTTGGGACCTCCTGACCTTATCAAACAAGTTGCCTTCAGCGAACCGTTTCGTTGAAGCTGTATGACAAGGACTGGTCAGTCTTCCTCATGCGTGGTATCATATACAGTGGAATAAAAATCTATCGTAGGAGGTTCTCCATGAATCTTAGCAAAAAAACCAAGGGTATCCTGTTTATCCTGTGCTCTGCATTCTGCTTTGCGCTGATGAATGCACTCGTGCGCTTATCTGGCGATCTGCCATCCATGCAAAAAAGCTTTTTCCGCAATGCAGTCGCTTTTGTGTTCGCGCTGATCGTACTCCTGAAAGAGAAAGGCGGCTTGCAATGGAGAAAGGGTAATCTGCCGCTTTTGATCGTGCGTGCCAGCTTCGGAACGATCGGTATCCTGTGCAACTATTATGCAGTCGATCATCTGCTCCTTTCCGATGCTTCTATGCTCAATAAACTCTCTCCCTTTGCAGCGATCCTGTTTTCTCTCTGGTTCCTGCATGAGAAGGTAAAGCCCGTACAGGCGATCGGCATCTGCACTGCCTTTGTGGGCGCGCTTTGCATCATTAAGCCCAGTTTCGATCTGACGGCATTCTTTCCGGCACTCGTCGGCTTGTGCGGCGGCGTGTGCGCTGGCGCAGCCTATACGGCGGTGCGTGCTTTGAGCCAACACGGAGAGCGCGGCGCGTACATCGTATTTTTCTTTTCTGGTTTTTCCTGTGTGATCCTGATTCCGTGGCTGCTTCTGTATGCGCAGCCTATGACAGGCTTCCAGCTTATGGCTCTGCTTGGCGCAGGTCTTGCAGCGGCAGGTGGACAGTTTGCGGTCACAGCGGCTTATGCCAATGCACCGGCGCGTGAAATTTCCGTATTTGACTATTCGCAGGTCATTTTCGCGGCATTGTTAGGCTTTATTCTGTTCGATCAAGTTCCTGATGGGCTCAGTATCCTTGGATACTGCATCATCTGTGGTGTATCGATTGCAATGTTTCTCTACAATCGCAAGCAGGATGAGGCAGCATGAGGTAAATATAAAAAGGAATAGCACCAGAATCTTCTGGTGCTACAGCGTGTCAAAAAAGTCTCTGTGCCAGTTTCGTCTGGAGCAAAGCGACCCCAAATCTTCAAAATCCAAGGACATGTGCCTTGGATTTTGCCCTCGACCCGCGCCATCGGGCGCGAAACCGGGGGTATCAGAGCCGGTTTCTACTGGAACCGGCTCTGTATCCAGGGGGATTGGATCCCCCTGAAAAGGCTGTCGAAGTTTTTCGACAGCCTCTAGCACCAGAATCTTCTGGTGCTATTTTTCATGCGCTGCATTTTACGAAATAAAAAAGAACTGCGATCGCAGTTCTTTTTGTGGTCGAGGTGACAGGATTCGAACCTGCGGCCTCTTCGTCCCGAACGAAGCGCTCTACCAAGCTGAGCCACACCTCGATTTTCAGTTTCTTGTGCCGTTGACAGCTTCTTTATTATATCGACTTTACATCCTTTTGTCAACGATATTTTTGAAAAAATTAAAAATTTTTTTGGAAGGATATAACAAGCGTGGAGATACATATATATGGACTATGGAAGACAAATGCAATTATAAAGCATCAGGATAGGGCAGATATAAGGGGAGTGGTCATGCTGAAATACGGAGTGATTTGTATGCTGGCACTGTTTTGCCTCAGCGGCTGTGGCCGATCGGTTCCACCGGCTGGGGAGACCGTGCGCGGATATTTCGAGAACTTATCAGCCGCACAGATGAAAGTCAAAATTTTATCTGATTTTGGACAATCTGCGCTGGAATACCACGTCGATTACGAGTATAATAAAGAAGATAACGATTTGCTGACAGTGACAGCACCTGAATCCATTTCTGGTGTACAGGTCGAAATCGCCGGACAGCAGGCAGGGACATTCACCCTGCGCTATCAGGACGCGGCATTAGAATTTGGCGCGGATGCAGTGAGTGGACTGACTCCGGTTGATGCGATCGCAGATTTGATGTATGATCTATGTACGGGAGAACCCACAGAGGTCGGGAAGGATACCTTGGACGGTGTGCAGACCGTCAGTCTGCATTATGAAACGGTAGATATACAGCCTGAGATCGCCAAAACAGTTTGGATCTCGCCGGATACCATGACGCCTCTGTATGCGGAGTTATACTGTGCAGGCGAGAAGCGGCTGACACTGTTTTTTGAGCAATTCGAGCAGAGCTAAGGAGAACCGTAATGGGAATGAATCAGAACCGCGCATGGGCAGAGATCGATCTGTCTGCGCTGGAACATAATTTTGACGTCATACAAAAACATACAGAGCGTCCGGTCTTATGCATCGTAAAGGCGAATGCCTATGGACATGGTGCGGTTCCGGTCGCGCACTGTCTGGAGCGGCGCGGCGCAGCATACTTCGGCGTTGCAACGGGAGATGAAGCCTTGGAATTGCGCGCAGCCGGGATCCGTGCCCCGATCCTGATCTTGGGGTATGTGGATGAAGAAGATATGCCAGCAGTTGTGCGGCATGATATCACCGTTCCGGTATATGACCGCGAAAGCGCAGAACTGTTCTCCAAGGCAGCATGCGCTGAGGGCAAGCCCATCAAGATCCACTTTACCTTGGATACGGGCATGTCGCGGCTGGGGTTTCCGGCACATCATACCGAGCAAACCATTGCGGAACTTTTGGAGATTGCAAAGCTGCCCGGCTTGCAGGTCGATGGTGCCTTTACACATTTTGCCGTTTCCGATACCGCATCGGAGGAAGACACCGCATTTACACAGAAGCAGATCGCACTGTTCTGTGCGGTGTGTGATGGCTTGGAGCAGGCAGGTCTGTCCATCCCGCTCAAGCATTGTGCCAACAGCGGCGGTGTGATCCAGTATGTGGATAGCTATATGGATATGGTGCGTGCCGGGATCATCCTCTATGGTTATCAGCCGGACCCCGACAATCCGGTACGCATCGGAGTGCGTCCTGTGATGACGGTCAAGACCCATGTGGTACAGGTGCGAGAACTGGAGGCAGACCGTTTGGTCAGCTATGGCTGCACCTACCGCACGGAGCATCCCATTCGGGAGGCTGTGGTCGCCATCGGTTATGCAGACGGCTTCATGCGCGCCGGCTCGGGAAAATCACAGATCGTGATCGATGGACATGCGGTGCCAGTCATTGGAAGGGTGTGCATGGATATGCTGATGGTCGAACTGCCCAAGGGAGTACATGCAAAGCGTGGAGATATCGTGACCGTTTTCGGAGACTGTGCAGTGACTGCGGAAACGCTTGCGGAGGCGGCGGGGACGATCTCTTATGAGATCCTGTGTGCCGTATCCCACCGTATCCCACGCGTTTACCTATAAACCTGCTGTTCCTTGCAGCATAAAAATGACAGATGAAAAATTATCTTTCTGCGGTTATATCCTGCGGTGATGTGGGGAAAATAGGAGTACCAGACATTCCGATGGAAAAACGCAGGAGGTATAAAATGGAACATAAGATCAAACGCGGCGATATTTACTATGCAGATCTCAGCCCAGTCGTGGGCAGTGAGCAGGGTGGCATACGTCCGGTACTTATTGTTCAAAATGATGTAGGGAACCGGCACAGTCCTACGGTGATCGCGGCGGCGATCACTTCACAGGTGAATAAAGCGAAAATGCCCACCCATATCGCCCTTGGGGCGAAAAACTTTGGACTAACAAAGGATTCCGTTGTGCTGATGGAACAGATCCGCACATTGGATAAAAAGCGATTGCGCGAAAAAATGGGCACGCTGGATGCAGACCATATGCGGCAGATTGATCAGGCGATCGCGGTCAGCTTTGGACTGGGAGAAGGCGGCGCAATGCAAGGATAATGAAAGAGAATGGAGAGAGATAGATGAAGCCAACACCACAAAAGCTGACCATTTCCATTGCGGCGGTGCTCATGCTCTGTCTACTGGTTTCCGGATATTTTGCAGTTGCGGCAGAGTCTGGTTCGGCAGAGGATCCACTGATCACACAGAGTTATTTGGATGCGGTCGTAACACCGAAGGCGATGCAGGCAGCAGAACAGGCTGCCGGAGAGCAGGCTGGTGCGCTAAGTGCACGCATCAATGCACTCACTGAGCAGATCGATCAAAAGATTACGGCGGCAGCGGCGGCTCTGGCTTCTGACGAGACCTTTCTCAAGCGGATCGCAGCCATGGGCGGCGGTACGGCGGCAGACAGTGGGACATGGAAGTCCCTGACGCTTTCTGCCGGACAGAAGGTTTATCTGGCAGTCGGTTCCGAGGTCGTTTTGCGCAGCGGAGCGGCGACCTGTTTTGAAAGTGGAGGAAAAGGATTGGTCAATCTGTCCGAGGTCGGAGAACTGACAGACGGACAGCCACTTTCATTGTACGCGCTCTATACCGCAACTACACAATCGAGCGGATTTCAGGCCGCCGAGCGTACCAAGGTTCTGGTAACGGGAGATTACTCGCTGGGATGATAAGCATAAATGAAAAGACAACGCGTATCTTATAAAATAGATGCGCGTTGTCTTTTGCGCATAAGGGGGGATCGTCTATGGAATACCCTGTTATTTATGAGGGGAACACGGTGGGAACGGTGTCCGTTGCGGAAGAAGCATGCCGGGTCTGCTGGAAGGCAGTGTGCGCAGTGGATACGACTGATATCCTGCGGCTTTATGTGATAAAGGAGGGGGCAGAGCCCTTTCGTATCGGCGTTTTAGAGCCGGATGCCCAAGCTTCCCATGTTTTGCGGCTCGATCGAGCGGCACCGAGAAGCGAACTGCAAGCTGCCGGATATGATCCATTGCCGGAACGATATGTCTTATCGGAACATGGACAGGGGCTGGGGATACCCCATGTGAAAGCCTATACGGGGGATGTCAAGCTGGATGCGCTCATCGAGCGAGGACAGGCGCATTGTGACAGGGAGCGGGGGAAAATCACCGTGCGTATCCCGTTCGCGTGGGGGCGGGCTTGTCCAATGGCGTTTGCGCTGACTGCATGTGAGATTCGGGATGGGTATGCCATCCTGCACTATAGAAAAAGAGAATAGAACATATAGGGGCTTTTCAAAGTACATATTTGATGATAGAATAGGAGAACCATATCAAAAGGAGGTTCTCCATGAAGCATACAATGGATCAGGAAATCACCCTGAGATTTTTGCTGCGCTTTACCCTGCCTTCCATCATTATGATGATGGTGCTTTCGCTATATACTTTCGCGGATGGGATGCTTGTTTCTCACTTTGTAGGGGCAGAGGCATTTTCTGCGATCAATGTGGTTTATCCGCTTATGAGTGTAGTTGTGGCACTGGGGACGATGTTCGGAACGGGTACGACTGCAATCGTATCGCGCAAGCTGGGAGAAGGGGATCAAAAAGGTGCAAACGAACTGTTTTCCTTTGTAATCGTTGTTACAATGGGAGTCGGCGCGGTGTTTGGGGCAGTGACGATTGCCTTTTTGCCATCGCTGATTGATCTGCTGGGCGCGAATGCTGCGCTCTATCCTTACTGCTATCAATATGCTATGCCGCTCTTGTGTTTTTTGCCCATGAGCATTTTGCAGATCCAGTTTCAGTCGCTCATCGTTGCCGCAGGCAAGCCGCAGATGGGGCTTTGCGTCACCGTCATCAGCGGCATCACCAACATCATTTTGGATTATGTCTTTATGGGCGTGTTCCATTGGGGCATTTCCGGTGCGGCGATCGCAACAGGGATCGGGTTCTGTATTCCGGCAGTTTTCGGATTGTGCTATTTCGGCTGGAACGAGCGGGCGGCGTTTCGACTGGTGCGTCCCGTGCAGAACTGGCGGCAGCTTGCTGGTGCGGCGGCAAACGGTGCTTCTGAGATGGTCAGCTACTTGTCCGAGAGCGTGACCACCTTTCTGTTCAATATCACGATGATGCGTCTCATCGGTCAGCAGGGAGTTGCAGCGGTTGCGATCGTGCTTTATGTAGATTTTATGCTGGTTGCAATGAGCCTTGGTTATGCAATGGGGGTCACACCGCTCATCAGCTACAATTACGGCAAGCAGGATACGGATAATATTCGCAAGATTTTCCGTATGAGCCTCATTTTATGCGTCATCATGGGTGTTTGCATGACAGCCGGAACGCATTGGCTGGGCGGTGGACTGGCAGCACTGTTCGTGTCACCAAAAGATCCGATCTATGCCCTTGCCGTTGTGGGGATGGGCTATTATGGATTCAGTTATCTTTGTAAGGGGATCAATTTGTTTGCTTCTGCGCTGTTTACGGCGTTTGGCAATGGACAAGTTTCCGCATTCCTGTCCCTTCTGCGCACCCTGATCTTTCTTGCAGGCAGCATCCTTGTAATGGCGGCATTGTTTGGGGTCACAGGTGTTTGGTGCGCTGCGCCCGTGGCAGAGCTGCTGGCACTTTGTGTTTCGGTGTCTTGTATCGTGCGATATCGCAGGATCTACCCTTATGGTGCCAAAATGAGCCAATAAAGCAGAAAAACTGATTTTTTCAGGAAAGAAAATCGGTTTGATATTTACATTGCAGCAAAATGGTCGTATACTGGAAAAAAGCATTCGAGAAGAAGTGTAATAGGAGGAAGCATGCAAGACTTGGTTGAACGTATTTGCAAAAACGCGCTGTTTGAAGGAATGGAGTTACAGGAGATCGAGACGCTTGTAGGCTGTCTGCGTCCTGTGCAGCGCACATATCGGAAAAATGAAGTGATTTGGCAGGAAGGAGACCATGTTCATACGGTTGGACTGGTTGTGGAAGGCAAGGTGCTGATCCTGCGAGATGATTTTTGGGGCAATCGCAGCATTCTGGGAGAGGCAGCTGCTGGAGGGTTGTTTGGAGAATCCTACGCCTGTGCGCCGGGACAGCCGGTGACGGTCAGTGTGCTGGCGGCGGAGGATTGCACGGTGGTGTTTTTGGAGATCGCGCAGGCACTTGCAGTATGCGGTCAGGCGTGTTCGTTCCATCTTCGCATGATCCAAAATCTCATGCAGATCTTGGCACAGAAGAACCTCATGCTTTCTCGCAAGATCGACCATATCTCCAGACGCAGCACACGGGAAAAGCTGCTCGCGTTCCTCTCCTATCATGCGCAGGAGCAGGGGAGCGCGACTTTCGATATCCCGTTCAATCGGCAGGAGCTGGCGGATTATCTATCTGTAGACCGCAGTGCATTGTCGCAGGAATTGGGGCGCATGAAGCGTGATGGACTGGTAGAATTTACACGCAGTCATTTTACACTGTTATCCAGTGAGATCTAAAAAAGCGACCGCTGCCAAGGCGGTCGCTT
>JAHHRO010000062.1 GCA_020025755.1 Butyricicoccus sp.
GAGAAAAGCGACTTGAATTTTATTATAGTTTTGCATAGGACGAGCGAGATCTCGATGGATTGTTCATAAAATATTCACAAAAATGTGTCATTTCTAGGGATGCAAGCGATTGAATACTGTGCTATGATAAAATAAGAAAATGTTTTTTGAGATATAAGGAGGGCTTTGGATGGCACAGGAAGCAATGTTGACGATCACCCCTGAAATCGAGGCACTTGCACAGGTTTGCTGTGATAATACCAATATACCGGCTGAACTGTATCGGCAGTATGATGTCATGCGCGGTCTGCGTGATATCAATGGTGTGGGCGTGCTGGCTGGGCTGACCAATATTTCGTCTATTATTTCCAGCAAGGTCGTCGATGGAGTCAAGATCCCTTGCGAGGGCGAACTGCGGTATCGCGGCTATGATATCAATGATCTGGTGAAGGGCTTTCTGAAGGATGGCAGAAAGGGATATGAAGAAACTGCATATCTGCTGCTATTTGGAAAGCTGCCAGATAGGGAGCAGCTCAAAACCTTTAAAAGTCTTTTGGCAAGAGGACGTACGCTGCCCACCAATTTTACGCGCGATGTTATTATGAAGGCACCGTCCCATGATATCATGAACAAGCTCTCGCGCAGCGTGCTGACCCTTGCCTCCTATGACAACAATTCGGATGATATCAGCCTGCCCAATGTTCTGCGGCAGTGCCTGATGCTCATTTCCGTATTCCCCATGCTTGCCGTATATTCCTATCATGCATATAACCATTACGATCGGGGAGGAAGTCTGTATATCCACTATCCCGATGATACCCTTTCGACTGCAAGCAACTTCCTGCGGATGCTGCGTCCGGATATGCAGTATACGCCGCTTGAGGCGAAGGTGCTCGATCTGGCACTGGTGCTGCACATGGAGCATGGCGGTGGCAACAACTCCAGCTTTACCACGCATGTTGTTACTTCGTCTGGAACAGATACTTACTCTGCAATCGCGGCGGCACTTGGAAGCCTAAAAGGTCCCAAGCATGGCGGCGCGAATATCAAGGTCGTACAGATGTTTGAGGATCTCAAACGAAATATCACCGATCCAACCGATGAGGAACAGGTCAAGGCATATTTGAAGCGTCTCTTAAACCGTGAGGTGTTTGACAAGAAAGGACTGATCTATGGAATGGGGCACGCGGTATACTCCATTTCCGATCCGCGTGCACAGATCTTCAAATCGTTTGTGCATCAGCTGGCGCATGAAAAGGGTAGGGATGATGATTTCGCACTCTATACCATGCTCGAACAGCTTGCCCCCGAGGTCATTGCTGAGGAGCGCAAGATCTATAAGGGCGTCAGTGCAAATGTAGACTTCTATTCGGGCTTTGTATATTCCATGCTCGATCTGCCGCATGAGCTGTATACACCGATGTTTGCCATTGCACGCATTGTAGGCTGGAGCGCACACCGGCTGGAGGAGCTCATCAATGTGGATAAGATCATCCGTCCTGCCTATCGTGCCGTTTCAGAGGAACATATATATACACCGCTTTGTGAGCGATAAGACAGGAATGCCATTATGAAATTTTCATAATGGCATTTTATGGCATATTATGAGATCGGAAGGGGCTGAAAGTTTTTGACGTAAAAACTGTGGTACCGTGAAGATCGATTTCTGTGGAGGTCAGGGAATCACGCATTGACAGATAATGGAAGGAGATATATAATAAAAGTAACGCAATATTTGTACAAATTTTAAAAAATTTGACAAAATATGTCATAAGATCAGGGGGGATCCTATGAAAAAGAAATCATTTTTTTCAAGCCTAACAGTAAAAATACCAGCGAAGATCATTGCAGTGATTTTTGTGATGATCGTACTGCTCAATTCAACCGTGGTGTATATGTCACGAACCGCTGCTTCGCACATGATCGACAAAGAAGTAAGCTATCTCGCCCAAATAAATGCCAATCAGGTATACGCCTATTTGGAGAATATGAATGCATTTTCGCATTCGCTTTCTAAAGAGGTACAGCATTACAGAAATCTCGATCAAGCACATGTAGAGCCCGTTCTGATTGAAACTCTGGAAGGTGTTTTGGATGACGAAAAGATCTTTGGCGCATATTTTGCATTTGAGCCGAATCTTTACATGCCAAACACGCCCGAGGGGATTTCTTATTATGCATACCGCGATGGAGGCAAGGTCAATGTAGATATCCTCCACGACTATGCAGTATATTCCACCGGAGATTATTACACTGGTGCGCGTGATTCGGGGCAAACCTATCTGACCGAGCCATATCCCTATGAGCTGACAACTGGTGAGACCGTATACCTTATCACACTCAGTACCCCTGTAACCGATCAGCTAGGACGGTTTTTGGGCGTTGCAAACTGTGATATCTTGGCGGAAAGCATCAACTCGATTCCGTTCCATACGGGAGACTATAAGACAGCATACAGCACGATCCTTTCGCCACAGGGAATGTACATTGCAGACTCTGCGGATGGAACAAAGCTGGGATCTTACTTTGAGCCGAAGGATGACAAGGATCAGCAGATCTCACAGGCTGTTCATGCGGGCACATCTCTGCTGATCGAGGGGCGCAACAGACATTTTGGAGATGAAAAAGCCATCATTACTTATATCCCGATCACGTTGGAGGGAACCAATCTGCGATGGTCAAGTGGTTTTGTTGTCAGCAAGTCAGAAGTTTTTGCGAGTGAGAATAAAATGACGGTGGTCATTTCGATCGCCTGTCTCGTCAGCCTTTTGCTGCTCATCATATTGTGCAGCCGCATTATCAAGCGTGCGCTTGCCCCCATCTCCTATGTCATGGAGCTGGCAGATAAGATGCACCGCTGTGACTTGTCAGAGAACGAAACGCAGATCAAGCTGCCGGATGATGAGCTGGGAGAGCTGGCATGTATCTTTACAGAAGTCAGCGAAGATATGCGCACCATCATCAAGGACATCAACTATTGTATGGCAAATATGGCTGCCGGAAACTTCTGTGTGCGTTCCAAGTGTGAAGAACGTTACATTGGTGGTTATAGTTATATCATTCAGGCGATGCGAGGCATCAAGGAACGGCTCAATGAGGCACTTTCTCAAATTGAAAGCTCGTCCGAGCTGGTGCAGTCCGGATCGGAACAGCTATCGCTCGGCGCGCAGGGTTTGGCACAAGGTGCCATGGATCAATCTGCATCCATTGAAGAACTGTTTGCAACGATCAATGACCTGTCTGAGCGCATCAAGGCCAACGCAGAGGATGCAAGGGTCGCCAATCTGATCGCAGAAGAAGCAGGAATCGATGTTGCAGAAAGCAATCAGCATATGCAGGAACTGCTGACTGCAATGGCAGAGATCAATGAGACCTCTGCACAGATCAGTAAGATCATTCAAACGATCGATAACATTGCATTCCAGACCAATATCCTGGCACTCAACGCTGCGGTTGAGGCAGCGCGTGCCGGTGTTGCAGGCAAGGGCTTTGCAGTGGTTGCGGATGAGGTGCGCAATTTGGCATCGAAATCAGCGGAAGCGGCGCAAAGCACTACAATATTGATCCAAAATGCTGTATCTGCGGCAGAGAATGGAAGTAAGCTGGCAAATACAGCGGCAAACTCTCTGCAAAAGGTTGTTGAACGCGTGGAAGGTGTAGAGGATAAGATCAAAAACATTGCTTTGGTCTCGGAAAAACAGGCCGATTCCGTGGAACAGATCGTACATGGTGTCGATCAGATCTCGGCTGTTGTACAGACAAACTCTGCAACGGCACAGGAATCTGCGGCGGCAAGCGAAGAACTTTCCAGTCAGGCAAACCTGATGAAATCTATGATGACGCGCTTTAACCTGCAAGACCATGATTGAGCCGGAAAGCGCGAAGTAAACAAGATATGAGAAGCAAAAGACGCAAGCCGTACGGCTTGCGTCTTTTGCTTTCAATTGGTTTTATTCACCCTTGAATGCGTCCTTTACCTTATCCCAGAACGATTTGCGCTGCACCTGATTTTCGTCCGTTGTAGAGGACTCAAAATCACGCAGCAGCTTTTTCTGGTGTTCAGTCAATCGGGTCGGAACCTCTATGTTGACGCGTACATACTGATCGCCGCGTCCGCGTCCATTTACATTCTGGATGCCCTTGCCGCGCAGACGGAATACCGTGCCGGTCTGTGTACCTTCTGGAATGGTGTATTCTACCTTGCCGTCGATGGTCGGCACTTGCAGGGTATCACCGAGGGCTGCCTGTGGGAAGGAGATCGGAATCTCACAGACCACATTGTTGCCTTCTCGCGTGAAGATCGGATGTGGTCGGATGGTGATGGTCACAATGACATCACCGCTGGGACCGCCATTCGAGCCTGCATTGCCCTGACCGCGCAGCTGGATGGACTGACCGTCATCGATACCGGCTGGGATCTTGACCTTCAGCGTGCGGCTGTTACGGGATTTACCTGTACCGCTGCACTTTTTACATGGTTTGCGAATGATCTTACCCGTGCCGCGGCACTCTGGACAAGGAGCCTGACTCTGGAACATGCCCAGTGGGGTGCGCTGAGTCTGTGTGACCATACCGGAGCCGTGACAGCGAGAACAGGTGTCTACGCTGGAACCCTTTTCTGCGCCAGACCCATCACAGGCGTCACAGTTTTCAGTACGGTTGATGGTGATCTCCTTTTCACAGCCAAAGGCAGCTTCCTCAAAGGAAAGCATGATGCGCTGCTGAATGGTCTCACCGCGCTGTGGTGCATTGCGGCGAGAACGGGACGAACCACCGCCAAAGAAAGAACCGAAGATATCGCCCAGATCACCCATATCGAAGCCGCCAAAGCCGCCGCCGAAACCGCCGCCAAAGCCGCCCTGACCTGCACCATAGTTGGGATCAACGCCTGCAAAGCCGAACTGGTCATAGCGTGCGCGCTTATCGGAATCGGAAAGCACCTCGTATGCTTCGTTCAGTTCCTTGAATTTTTCAGCCGCTTCGGGATTGTCGCGGTTCAGATCCGGATGATATTTTTTTGCGAGTTTACGGTGCGCCTTTTTGATCTCGTCATCAGAAGCACCTTTTGCTACGCCAAGTACGTCATAATAATCTCTTTTGTCTGCCATGTGTTTCAAACCTCACACGTTTTATCAGATAGGAAAACAGTGGAAAACGGAAAGGACCGAGATCCTTTCCGTTTTATATGCTTACTTCTCGTCCTTGACTTCGGTGAAGTCAGCGTCTACGAAGTCGCCCTGTGCGCCGGTGTCCTGTGCGCCGCCGCCCATGTTCGGGTCACCCTGCGGTGCCTGCTGTGCGTAGATCTTCTGTGCGATCTCGCCAAACTTCTTGGACAGGGAGTCGGAAGCCATCTTGATCATCTCGATATCAGAGCCCTTGAGTGCTTCCTTGACCTTTTCGATCTCAGCCTCAACCGCACTCTTTTCCTCTGCGCTCAGCTTGTCGCCCAGCTCGCTCATTGCCTTTTCGGACTGGAATACGAGCTGCTCTGCACCGTTGCGTGCGTCAACTTCTTCCTTGCGCTTCTTGTCCTCGGCTGCAAACTGCTCGGCTTCCTGCATTGCCTTGTTGATTTCATCCTGAGACAGATTGGAGGAAGCGGTGATGGTGATCTTCTGTTCCTTGCCAGTGCCCAGATCCTTTGCGGATACATTTACGATGCCGTTTGCATCGATATCGAAGGTAACTTCGATCTGCGGAACGCCGCGCGGAGCCGGAGCAATGCCGTCAAGGGTGAAGCGACCGAGGGTCTTGTTTCCGGCAGCCATTTCACGCTCGCCCTGCAGGACATGGATCTCAACGGACGGCTGATTGTCAGCTGCGGTGGAGAATACCTGGCTCTTCTTAGTCGGAATGGTGGTGTTGCGCTCGATCAGGCGTGTGCAAACGCCGCCCAGTGTTTCGATGCCGAGGGACAGTGGGGTAACGTCCAGCAGAAGAACGTCCTTGACCTCGCCGCCGAGTACGCCGCCCTGAATGGATGCACCGATCGCAACGCATTCGTCCGGATTGATGCCCTTGAAGCCTTCCTTGCCGGTGATGTTCTTAACGGCATCCTGTACCGCTGGGATACGGGAGGAACCGCCGACCAGCAGAACCTTTTCGAGATCGCCAGCCTGCAAGCCTGCGTCGCTCATTGCCTGACGAACGGGTCCCATAGTGGCTTCTACGAGATCTGCGGTCAGTTCGTTGAACTTTGCACGGGTCAGGGTCAGTTCAAGATGCTTCGGACCGGTTGCATCTGCGGTGATATACGGCTGGTTGATCGAGGTGGAGGTCATGCCGGACAGCTCGATCTTTGCCTTCTCAGCAGCTTCCTTGAGACGCTGCATTGCCATCTTATCCTGAGAAAGGTCGATGCCTTCCTGATTCTTGAATTCCTGCACCATCCAGTCCATGATGCGCTGGTCGAAGTCGTCGCCGCCCAGATGGTTGTTGCCGGCAGTTGCCAGAACCTCCAGAACGCCATCGCCGATATCCAGAATGGATACATCGAAGGTACCGCCGCCGAGGTCATAGACCATGATCTTCTGTTCGGTTTCCTTGTCTACACCGTAAGCCAGTGCTGCTGCGGTTGGCTCGTTGATGATACGCAGAACGTCCAGACCTGCGATCTTGCCAGCGTCCTTGGTTGCCTGACGCTGTGCGTCGGTGAAGTATGCCGGAACGGTGATAACAGCCTGCGTGACCGCAGAGCCGATATATGCCTCTGCATCGGCCTTCAGCTTTTGCAGCACCATTGCGGAGATCTCCTGCGGAGAATACTTCTTGTCTTCGATGGCAACGCGATAATCGGTGCCCATGTGACGCTTGATGGAACTGATGGTGCGGTCTGCGTTGGTTACAGCCTGACGCTTTGCAACCTGACCAACCATACGCTCGCCGGTCTTAGAGAATGCAACGACAGATGGGGTGGTTCTTGCGCCCTCTGCGTTTGCGATAACGGTAGGTTCGCCGCCCTCCATGACAGCGACACAGCTATTTGTGGTACCTAAGTCAATACCAATGATCTTGCCCATAATTCAAGACTCCTTAATCAAATCACAATAAGTGTTTTTTTGACAATAATGATATATCAGAAAATCAGTTTGCAACCTTGACCATCGCATAGCGAATGACCTTGTCGCCCAGCTGGAAGCCCTTCTGAAAAACTTCCGTGATAACATTTTCGCCCTGCGTGTCATCATCGATGTGCATGACTGCGTTGTGCAGGTTGGGATCGAAGCTCGTGCCCGGCTCAGCCGGGATCTCGGTAACACCCAGAGAAGCGAAGCTTTCGATCATTTGGGTGTAGGTCATTTCGATGCCCTGTTTGTAGGCTGTGTCCTCGGTGGGCTGTGCCAGTGCGCGGGAAAGGTTATCCACGGTGGTCAGAAGTGCCTTGACTGCGTAAGCAACTGCCTCGGCATGTACGCCGTCGCGCTCGGCGCGGCTGCGCTTGCGGAAGTTATCATACTCTGCTGCCATGCGCAGGAAACGATTGTTCAGTTCGTCGTACTGCTGCTGCAGGGTATCGGATGCAGGCGCGGCGGTCTCAGCCGCTTCGCTTACGGTTTCTGCTTCCTCGATGTTCTCAACGGCTTCTTCCAGAGTTTCTGCCGTGTTCATGTTTTCGTTTGCCATTCTATTACCTCAAATTTATTTATTTTCATCATAGAACGTTTCAGCAATCAGCTTGTTGAGCCCCTTGGCAAAGCTGGAAAGCCTTGCTGAGAGGGCGGCATAGTCCATACGGGTCGGACCGACAATGCCGATCATGCCCTGCCCCATATCACCAATGCCGTACTTTGCATAGATCATGCTGGTGTCTGACAGCGGATTTTCACCGTTCTCAGCACCAATAAAGATCTGCACGCCATCGATCTCCTGCTGAATGGGAATGAGATGTTTTTTATCATCATTCATGTAGGCGAGAAGTGCCTGTGCTTTGCCAGTGTCATGGTATTCCGGAAAACGGAGCAGTTTGTTTGCACCCTCCAGAAATACCTTTTGATTGTCCATGTCCTCGATCAGCTCAGAAATGAATTCAGCGACCGGTGCAAGCAATGCAGTCAGTCCGGCGGCACGCCGAACCACATCGAATCGTTCCGCAGTGATCTGCGTGATTGGGATGGCGGTCAGGGTCTGATTGAGTACATAGGCAAGCAGGTCAGCCTGTTCTCGGGTCACGGGAGCAGGAGTGTGGACCAGTTTGTTTTTTACGACATTTGCATCGGTGACGATCACAACGACATAGGTACGTTCATCGACGGAGATCAGTTCAAACTGCCGTATGGACATGTGTGACAGATGTGGTGTGACCGCAACGGCTGCATAGTTTGTCAGCGAGGAAATGAGACGACCGGCCTCTTGGATGAGACGGTCAAGCTCCTTGGCTTTGAGTGCCATCAGTGCGGTTTCATCTCCTGTGCTGATGGGGGCGGTCGGATGGCGCATGAGGTGATCGACATAAAAGCGATAGCCCTTGTGCGAGGGGACACGCCCAGCTGAAGTATGTGGTTTTTCCAGATACCCCATTTCCTCAAGCTCACTCATCTCATTGCGGATCGTGGCGGAGGAGAAAGCCAGTTCAGGCAGAGCGGAAAGCACTTTGGAGCCGACCGGTTCGGCTGTGCGGATATATTCCGCAATGATCGCTTTAAGGATCTGCTGCTTACGCTCGGAAAGTTCCACGTTGCCCATGCTCCTTTGCTATGAAATCACTCTTAGCACTCAACACACCTGAGTGCTAAATTTAATGTACCACTATGGATACCGTCTGTCAAGGGGCTTATGTGAATAATTTATGAATCCTTCCAAACAAATTGTAAAATGCATATAGAAAGTGTATCCGGATTTTCGGAAAAGTATGAAACATAAAATAGCAGTATGGGCAGAGGAGTGCTGTAAAGTTTGTAGTTCTGCAAGCAGGGGGAGTTTGGAAATCTGTAGGATTTTCATTTCTGATGAATGATCTTGCTTCAAAGCAAGGGGAATATTTTTTTGGGATGTCCGTAGGGTTTTCATTTGTGCTAAATGAGTTTGCTTTGGAAAGCAGGGAAACGTGTCGCGACGGCGGTTGAAATTTATGTTCGCA
>JAHHRO010000063.1 GCA_020025755.1 Butyricicoccus sp.
CGTCCTTCTTTTCGGTTTCAGACTTGGTTTCTTCCTTCTTTTCAGCGTCCGGCTTCACTTCTTCCTTGTTCTCGCCCTCAGCCTGCTGCATCAGTTCATCCACCGTCTTATAGCTTTCCAGATCGGTTGGGAATGTTACCTTGACTGCGTCGCCGACCTTGTTTGCTGCAACATTCATCTTGATAGTTGCTTCAATCTTCTGTCCGAGAACTTCCATGCTCATTGCCATATCAGCCTTCTGGCTGTACAGTCCGCCTTCCTTGAAGGTCATTTCGATATCTGCCTTGCTCAGATCCATGCTGATCTTGAACATATCTGCAGTGATACCCTGCTGCTTCATTTCCTCAGTGATCTCTACCTGACCCGTAATCTGCTGGAACAGTTCTGCAAAGATGCCATTGAATGCATCCCCATTGTAAGTCATCTTGTAGGTATTTCCATCTTGGGAAATGCTGTCCACCATGCAAAGGGGGATTGCCGTCATGCCTGTCAGACTTTGCAGATCCAGTCCCTTGAGCACGTTATCCAGATCGAGATCCTGCTTCATCTTCTGATCCATGACCTTGGTGTAGGAAACGCCATCCTTTACATACATTTCCATTGGCATGTCAACCTTCTGTGCCTTGCCGTCCACTCCCGGAGCAGTCATGGTCAGGTTTCCCTTCATGGACATTTCCATTTCGTTGAGCTTTGCCGGGTCTGCCTTGACCTGTACCGCGAACTTACCAGCGGCATCAACAGATTCATTTGCAACCTTCATATTCATAGTGAACTCAGCGGTTGCATCTGCCGAAGTCGTTGCTGCAATTGCTTCATACGCCTTATTGAACGCACGCAGGGTCTCAAAGGTCTTCTGTGCATTGGCTGCCTTGTCTGCCGGAACAGCCTTATCCGCAACCAGCTTGGTCAAAAGATCGGCTTCTCCGCTCTTTGGTGCAGCAGACAGCGCGGTATAGCTCATTGCAACCACATCATCACGCAGGAAGTTGTCTGCATCCATATTAAACAGGTCTACAACGCCCTTTTCCTTAGCAAAATCAATTGCATTTGCATAGGTAAAATCGCCGCCCTCTGCATCAGAGTAGCCCAGCGCACGCATCAGGAAGGTGGTATACTGCTGCGCAGTACACTTGCTGCCCGGCTCAAAAGTGGTTGCAGATGCACCAGAGGTCAGACCCTTTGCCTGAAGCCATGCAACATAAGGCTTTGCCCAAGTGTAGCCGTTCTCCATATCCTTGAACGGGAACTTTGCTGCATTCTCTTCAAAGTAAGCCTTTGCCTCTGCTTCCTTTCCCAAGAGACGCACGAGCATGGTTGCTGCCTCTGCGCGATCAGGCGCACGGTCAAGCTCATAGCCAGCCTGTGAGCCTTGGAACAATCCCAGTTCCTTGAGCGCGTCTGCACTTTTGGTAAAATCAGCCGCAGATGCACCCGATGCGAGCAGGGCTGCTGCCAAAGAACCAACGACCATAGATTTCATAACTTTTCTCATTTTGAATGATCCTCCTCATGGATAACCTGAGCCTTATTATAACACTTTAATAAAAGAAAGCAATATATTTTTCAATATTTTTTACAGTTTTCCCATAAACACCCTCGATTTTTATAAAATAGAGAAACAGCACGCCATTGGTTTCGCAACAAATCGCGTGCTGTTTTGAAATAGATCCGCTATAAACTTATCCAATATGGGAGATTTGAATATATCTCCATGCATCCGTCGGCATAAAGAGTTCAACTCCCGTGCCGCTCTTTGTCGTCTTTACAGAAACATTATAGGACACATTGTGCAGCTTCATGGAGACCGTGCGCTCTACGAGTGCTCCGGTTTCCTCAAATTTGAGTTTTGCTGTTCCGGCTGCTACTGGCAGGATCACCGTATTCCCACTGACCTGTACCTCGCCCAGCAGGCTGCGCGCAGGAACGGCAGACATCACAAGGGACAGCAGATTGGTTTCACGCAGGAGCGCAGCAACCTGATCATCACGGTAATGCCGATTTGCCAGCGGAGAAATACAGATGCCGCTGCTGTCACGCACCACAGTGACGCGCTGAGAAACCGAGTAGCTTCCATGCAGCGCAGCAAACAGCGTACCATGCAGAACGGCTTTTGTCCCATGATCGACCAGTTTTCCCTCAAGACTCATTGTGCTTCCGGTCTCATGATCGATCAGCGTTGCAAGTACGTCTGCTGCATACGGAACTGCTGCATCCGTTTTCTTGAGCACCTCCAAAATTTTCTGATTGCCCTGATCGAGTGCTTCTGCCTTTTCCTTGGCAACCACACCCTTGTTCACGAGCTGTGCCAACAGCGTTTCATCTGATCCCTTGGGCTTTACATCCAGTGCCATACGGCTCATTTGCGCCGCCTCATCGCGTCTGAACGCTGTCAGATCGTATGAAAAATTATCCGCAAGCCCGATCTGCATTGCAAACAGCGGTGCACTTTCAAAACGGAAATCCCCGCTCTTATCCGAATATCCAAGCGCACGAAGCATAAAGGTTGCATACATTTCGAGCGTACAGGAAGACTCCGGCTCAAACTTATCTGCACTTGCGCCCGAGATCATCCCTTTTTGATACAGGACATTGACTGCCGGCTTCTGCCAGTCCTGCAAATCGGTAAACGGAGATGCAGGCGCAGTCTTGGCTTCTTCCTCCAGCCCCAAAAGACGCATGAGCATGACTGCTGCTTCTGCGCGGGTGCATCGTGCCCCCAAATCATAGATCGGCTTTCCCTGTGCATCATACCCGATCCCCTGAAACAGCCCCAGCTCATACAGCACATCCGCGCTGCTGGTATAGTCGATCGCCGGTGTCGTCACCAGCGTTTCCTCCTGTTCGGGCGGCGGCGTCATCTCAGACACGACCGCACCTGCCGAGCCAGCCAAGATCCCAATGGTACACATTCCGGCAAGCAATCGTTTCATTCTACTCCTCCTCACTTTCATTTGCTTACAACTACAAGGTGCGGATACGCAAGATCGACACCTTCCTCATCAAATCGTTTTTTGACGCGCCGCAGCAGTTCTGCGCGCATGGCAAAGGCGGTCGCATTGTCCTTGCCCCAAAGCAGCGCACGCAGGACGACCGCAGAATCCGCAAGTTCGGATACGCGCACGACCACCTTGGGCACTTCATTGTCCTTCTCATCCTGCGTCCGGCGATCCACATAGTCCGGATGGCTGCCCACGACCTCCGCGAGCAGTTCCAGACCGCGATCAATATCCGATTCATAGGTGATGCCAATATCCATCGTCAAGCAAACCTGCTTATCACCATAGTCCGCATTCTCCACGATCGAAGAATTCATCGTACTATTCGGAATGATGATGCGCTTATTTTCGATCGTCCGCAGCACGATATGGCGCAGCGTGATATCCTCTACCGTACCGGTTACGCCCTGAGAAACGACCGTGACGACATCCCCGATCACAAACGGCTTGAACATCAGTATCATGACTCCGCTCGCGATCGAACCCAGTGCCTCCTGGCTGGCAACACCGAACACGACTGCCAGCACACCGCCTGCTGCCATCAGCTTTGTGACGGCATCATTGAGCATAGGGATACCGGAAACAACCACAGCCGTCGCCGCAAAATATACCAGAAACAGTACCAAATACCGCAGGAATGCGGCAAGCGTTGCGCCCGACTGGTTGCTCTGCTTCATGCGTGCGATCATTTTAAAAAATGTACGATCGATCAGCTTCACAGTGATCATCGTAAATAAGATCGTCATTGCAATCAGTAATACTTTTCCTGCAAACTGTCCCAGTTCCGTATGATAGAAAAAATTCATGATCGTTCTCCACCAGGAATCTGGAATCACGGCTTCCACAACACTCCCAGCCACATCTGTGACCGCTTGTGCCGGATCTGCACCCTGCATCGTTCTGTGCCTCCTTTTCCAGCATAGTACAAGGGTCGCACCCATTCGCACGACCCTTGACAAACATCAATGTTTTTCAGACAGCCGCACCCACTGACCAGCAGCATGATGCTCCTGTATGATATAAGTTTTAGTACGCAATGCCCCAGACGATCATCTTTTTGGCAGGTTTGCCGCAGATCGGGCATACATCACCAAGGTTTTCCTGCTCGAACGGCATACAACGGGAAGGCATACCCGTTTCTTCCTTGACCTTCTCCTCACAGGCGAGATCGCCGCACCACATGGACTTTACGAAGCCGGTATGCTCTTTGAGGATATCCTTCATATCCTGCAAGGAATGTGCCTCGTAGGTATGCTCCTCACGGTTGCGCAGTGCCTTATCAAAGAGTGCCTGCTGTACGGTATCAAGCAGTTGTGCAACAACAGTGGTCAGATCCTCGAACTTTACGATGGTCTTTTCACGGGTGTCACGGCGCACCACAACGCACTGTCCTTCTTCCATATCGCGCGGACCGATCTCCAGACGGAGTGGGAAGCCCTTCATCTCGTACTCTGCAAACTTCCAGCCCGGACGGTTGTCGGACAGGTCGATCTTTGCACGGATGCCAGCTTTCTTGAGTGTCTCATACAGCTCAGTCGCCTTTTCAGTTACACCCGGCTTATGAGATGCAACCGGAATGACCACGATCTGGAACGGCGCGATCTTTGGCGGCAGCACCAGACCCTCATTGTCTCCATGCGTCATGATGATCGCACCGATGAGACGGGTGGATACGCCCCACGAGGTCTGATACATATATTGCAAGGTATTGTTCTGGTCGGTGAACTGCATATCAAAAGCGCGCGCAAACCCATCGCCAAAGTAGTGGGAAGTACCAGACTGCAATGCCTTGCCGTCATGCATCATTGCCTCGATGGTGTAAGTGTCGACCGCACCTGCAAAGCGTTCCTTATCCGTCTTCTGCCCCTTGAGTACAGGGATCGCAAGATACTCCTCACAGAATGTCGCATAGGTATCCAGCATGCGCAGGGTCTCCTCGCGCGCCTCCTGCTCGGTTGCGTGTACGGTATGTCCCTCCTGCCACCAGAACTCACGGGAACGCAGGAACGGACGGGTCGTCTTTTCCCAGCGCACAACAGAGCACCACTGGTTATAGAGTCTGGGCAGATCTCTCCATGAGCGAACCGTTTTTGCATAATGCTCGCAGAACAGGGTCTCAGAGGTTGGACGTACACACAGACGCTCCTCCAGCTTTTCCGAACCGCCGTGGGTCACCCATGCAACCTCAGGTGCAAATCCCTCTACATGATCCTTTTCGCGCTGGAGCAGGGATTCCGGAATAAACATCGGCATTGCCACATTCTCATGTCCGGTTTCCTTGAACATGCCATCCAGTGTTTTCTGGATATTCTCCCAAAGTGCCTGTGCATAAGGGCGCATGATGACACAGCCCTTGACCGAGGAGTAATCGATCATTTCTGCTTTTTTGACGATATCGGTATACCACTGGGCAAAATCTACATCCATAGATGTGATTTCAGATACCAGTTTTTTATTCTCTGCCATTTGTGCAATCACCTTTTCTGTAAAATTCAAAGCATGGGCGGACGCATTTGCGCCCACCCTATGCAAAACCTTTTATTTCAGTCGGGATTTGACCTCATAGGTCAGTTTCTCGATAAATTCCTGAAGCGGCATGACCGTCGTCTTGCCGTCGCGACGGTCACGTACTGCGACCTCGCCTGCTGCTTCTTCCTTATCGCCCAGAACGAGCATATACGGAACCTTTTCGAGCTGTGCCTCACGGATCTTGTAGCCCAGCTTTTCATTGCGCGCATCGATCTCCGTGCGGAAGCCCAGTGCCTCGAGCTGACGCTGGATCTCCTCCGTATACGCGCAGTTGCGGTCGGTCATGGTCAGCAGCTTGACCTGTACCGGCGCAAGCCATGTTGGGAACGCGCCTGCAAAATGCTCGGTCAGGATACCGATAAAACGCTCAATCGAACCAAATACAACGCGATGGATCATGACCGGACGATGCTTCTGGTCATCTGCACCCGTATACTCAAGTTCAAACCGCTCTGGCAGCTGGAAGTCCAGCTGGATCGTGCCGCACTGCCAAGTACGTCCCAGACAGTCCTCCAGATGGAAGTCGATCTTCGGACCGTAGAATGCGCCGTCGCCCTCATTGACGATATAATCCTTGCCCATTTCTTCCAGAGCAGCGCGGAGACCGTCTGTTGCCATCTCCCAATCTTCCTCAGCACCCATGTGATCTTCCGGCATGGTGGACAGCTCGATATGGTACGGGAAGCCGAACAGGGAGTATACATCATCGATCAGCTGGCAAACGCCCTTGATCTCATCCTTGATCTGCTCGCGTGTCATAAAGATATGTGCGTCATCCTGTGTAAAGCAGCGCACACGCATCAGACCGTGCAGCGCACCGGACAACTCATGACGGTGTACCAGACCCAGCTCACCCACACGGAGCGGCAGCTCACGGTAGGAGTGCGGCTGGTGCTTGTAGACCAGCATACTACCGGGGCAGTTCATGGGCTTGATCGCAAAATCCTGCTCATCAATGACGGTTGTATACATATTGTTTTTGTAGTGTCCCCAGTGACCGGAACGCTCCCACAGGCTGCGGTTGAGCATGACCGGTGTAGAGATCTCCTGATAGCCAGCCTTGCGGTGGATCTCGCGCCAGAAGTCGATGAGGGTGTTCTTAAGGATCATACCCTTGGGCAGGAAGAACGGGAAGCCCGGGCCTTCATCCATCATGGTGAACAGTCCCAACTCCTTACCGATCTTACGATGGTCACGGCGTTTTGCTTCCTCGATGCGCTGGAGATATGCGTCCAGTTCGTCCTTCTTCGGGAATGCTGTACCATAGATACGCTGGAGCATCTTGCGGCTGGAATCGCCGCGCCAGTATGCGCCGGTTACAGAGGTCAGCTTGAGTGCATTTGCCTTGACACGGCCAGTAGAGTCCAGATGTGGACCTGCACACAGATCGGTAAACTCGCCCTGCTTATAGAATGAGATCACGGCATCCTCAGGCAGATCGTCAATGAGTTCCACCTTATATGGTTCATCCTTTTCTTCCATCAGGCGGCGTGCTTCTTCACGCGGCAGCTCGAAACGCTCCAGCGGCAGCTTTTCCTTGCTGATCTTCTTCATCTCTGCCTCGATGGCATCGAGATGCTCCTGTGTCAAAGAGAACGGCAGGTCAATGTCATAATAAAATCCGTTGTCGATCGCTGGACCGATCGCGAGCTTTGCCTCTGGATAGAGACGCTTGACTGCCTGTGCCAGCATATGAGACACCGTATGCCGATACGTGTCGCGATATACTTCATTTTCAAATGTGTACTGATTATCAGACATAATAAATTCAATCCTTTCCTTCGTTTTTGGGGGAACAGAAAAGCCCACCCCCAAATCATCAGATTTCAGGGGTGAGCTGTTAAAACCCACGGTTCCACCCTGCTTGCAGCTCTCGAATCAAGCTGCCGCTCAGAGCCCGTAACGGAGGCGAATCGGCGCAGGATACTGGTGTTTCCCCTGCGCGGCTCAGGAAGCGGTCACCTTTTTCATACAGCCTGCCTGCGCTTCCAGCCACGGCGCACGCTCTCTGGTTTGCTGTTTTGCGAGGAAACAGGCGGTTTCCGTCAAAGCCTTTCAAATCTTATCTTAGATGATACACCAGCCTTGTCACTTTGTCAACCGTGCGTATGACAAAAAAACACGCAATTTTATAGAAAACACCAGAGCAATTCACCAAAACCCACACATTTCCTGCTCCATGCAGCTTAGTTCTCTGTATCAGGGTGTTCTGCCTTTGCCTGCTCCATCCGTTCCTCCAGTATGCGGACAAACGCCTGCTTTGCAGCTTCATCCGTAAATGCCCGATTGGGTACGATAAGCGCAGATAGATCATCCAGATACAGGTATACCTGATCTTTGGCACAGACCACACGCTTGAATGCCTGATAGGGATGCAGGGAATCCTCACTCTCTCCTACCATCTGTACGCCATTATCCAGCAGACGCAAGGTCTTTGTGCCGCAGATATGCTTATTGACCGCTCTCTGGATGGTTCTTCTTACATTTTTTCGTGCCGTGCGTTTCATCCATGCAGGTACGAGAAAAAAGCAGGCAACGGCAAGTACAGCATAGACCACAACGCTTAGTATGGTAAGGCTTTTGAACGCGTACATCAGTCCCATACCGCCCAGCAGCACCAGTCCAGCCATTACAAAACTCAGCTTGCGGATGGTTTTCTGCATCAGCACATCATGTTCAATGAAATACAGGTTATAGTCGATAAAATCCTGTTCCTTGATTTCATATTGTAATTCCATTTTGATCGGGTTCGCTCCTTTATGTTCTATCGTGTCTTATCATACCACAGGTTTCCGATTCAATTCAATACATGAAGGGGGGATTTATACAGAAATCCGTCCGGTTTTCATTGGTGCTAAATAATCTTGCTTGGAAGCAAGGCGTAACGTGTCGCCCCAGCGATGACGGTTGAAATCTATGTTCGCACATACTGCGGAGAATTGGGAAATCCGTCCGGTTTTCATTTCTGCGAAATGATTTGCTTTGGAAAGCAGGGAAACGTGTCGCGCCGGCGACG